>JBBSEE010000242.1:0-5098 GCA_038239995.1 Chloroflexia bacterium
CGGGCCGAGGCCGGTTTCGTATCGGCCAACCGAGGTGAAAATACCGGCACCATCACCAACCAGCACGTCAATGTGATTATCACTATTTCCCGCTACCGCAACATCGAGGTTGCCATCTGCGTCGAAGTCAGCTGAAGTAATGCCAGTAGATGAAGAGACACTAATTGGATAATTCAGCGCAGACGCGAAGGAGCCACTGCCATCGCCCAGTAGCACCGATATGTTGTTGGTTGGGAGGTTCACTACCACAAGGTCGGGGTTCTGGTCGTGGTTGAAGTCACCGCTCGCCATGCTGTGGGAGATAGATTGCACGGCATAGCTGCTGGCGGTAGCAAAGCCACCACTACCATTGCCCAGCGCAACTGCTATGGTAGCAGTAGGGTAGTTTGTGGCGGCAACATCGGGGTGGCCGTCACGATTGAAGTCGGCCACGCTAAGTGCGTAAGAGCTACCACCCAGCGCAAAGCTGCCCAGCCACACGAAGGTGCCATCACCAACTCCTAGATACACGCCGATGTTGTTGTCATCCAAGGTCGCCGCCACAAGGTCGGGTTTGCCATCGCCATTCAAGTCAACGATTTTTATTGCATCTGCCGCAAAGAGGCCATAATTCTGCGGTGGGGCAAACGTACCATCACCGCCTCCCAATAGCACCGAGATGCCGCTGGGGAAGCAAGCAACAACGATGTCGGGATGGGTATCGGCATTGACATCGGCAATGTCTACACCAACTGGGAAGCCACCAGTAGCGTAATTGACCGCCGCTTGGAAGGTGCCAGTGCCAGTGCCGAGCAGCACCGAGACGTTGTTGGTCGAGCGGTTGGTATTGACCAGATCAACGATGTTGTCATGGTTGAGGTCGGCCACCGCAACCATCGAGCCATTGCCTGCCATCGGATATTCGACATGGGTGGGGAAACCGAGCGATAGCGGCGCATTTTGGCGGAAAATGGGGACAGGGGCGGCGTGGCTCACCTGCGGCCAAACGGGCGCGACCAGCGCAAGTATCAGCAAGATGGGTAGGCCGATACTAGCAATTCTTTTTTTCATCATCCTTCTCCTTTTTGTGCTTGGCTGAGTAGCCAGCGGCGACGCAGGTAGTAACCGGCAACGAACTCGGCAATCTCGTCCACATTGGTCGCGCCCTGCAGTTGCGCAGTAGCGATAACTTCGTTGGCACTGCGCTGGGTGTCAGCAGCTACATCTTGGTCGGCCAGTTGCACGCCCAGCGCATGGCTACGGCTGCGCCAATTTGCGGCATGGGTGTCCAAACTGCGACCGCTGCGCTTCAAGTATTCGCTGGCGCGGACGAAAGTTAGCGCATCTACATAGGCAAATGTTGCGTCCATGTCGCTAATCTCCCCGTCCAAGGCTAAGGGCAAGCGGCGCAGCAAGTATCCGCCTGCGCCGCCCGCCTACGCTCTAACTTAAGGCTTGTTGCCGTAGGTGGCTTGGAACTGTTGCACGCCCAAGAGGCCGAGCAACACTTGGTAGTTGGGGTCGCCGTTCTCTGGGTGCCCCTCTAGGCGGTTGCGCTCGAAGTATTGCACCAGATACATCTTGCCGTCGGTCGCGCTCTTTTCTTGGAACGCTTCGCTAATCGGGTAGCCGAAGACGGCAAGGCCACCGTGTTGCTGCCAGTAGGTGTAGATAACGCCGGTGCTGTTGTGGCTGGTCTCCTTGAAGTACACGCCACCGTCGCCCGCCTGCGCTGGTTGGAAGGGTTGCTCGGCCTCACGGCCCGCCGCCAGTTTGTTGCCCAGCAGCCCTAGCAATACGCGGCTGCTCGGCAGGTTCTCAGGGTGCAACTCGAAGCGGGCGCGTTCGGTGTACTGCACAAGGTAAATCTTGCCGTCGTCCAGCCGCTCGTATAGCGGCTCGGTGACGGGCAGGCCGAACTGGGCAAGGCCACCGTGCGTCTGCCAGAAGCTGAGGAAGCCCATATCGTAGAGGCAGTAGCTGTTGTCGAAGCATTGGTTCTTGATGTTCGCGCCGAACTCGGCGGCGGGGGCGGGCGCGGCGAAGGGTAGCGTGCCGAAGTGGATGAGCTTACCGCCGTCGAGGGCGGCCCATGCTGCGCCGCCGCGTATCGCAAGGTACTTGGGCAAGCCGAAGATGGGGTACGTTTGTGCGCCCTCCACATCTTGTGCGCCGGCGTACTGCCAGTTGGTTGCGCTGTCGCCCTGCAGCCGTATCATCACGGTCAGCGGCGGCAGGTTCGCGCCCCGCTCACTGCTGCCCAGCACCCAGCCATTGCCTGCGCCGTCGAGGGCAAGCTGCGTCAGCCGCACCTTGCTGTCGGCAATCAGCGTGTTCTTCACCAGCGTGGTCGTGCCGTCGGCGTGGAAGCGAATCAGGCTGTCGGTTACGAGGCTGTCGTCGAACTGGTGGTCGGTGTTGGGCAAGGCCCAGCCGTTGCCGCTATCGTCTACCGCGAGGCTTTGGATGACGTAGTGCTGCGCCGCATCGGGCGCACTCCACTTGCCGTCGTGCAAGCGGTAGAGGGTTGGCCCTTTGGCGAAGTCGCGCACATAGGCCGCTGCCCATACCTGCTGCGCCGCAGGGTCGGTGGCAATGGCGGTGAAGATGAGCGCACCGGAGACGGTGTTCGTATCATCTTGCCACTTACCATCCACGAGGTGGAGCAGGGTGGTGACAGGGTGGCCGTCCACTTGGTGGATACCAGCCGCCCAGCCGTTCTTAGCATCGCGGCTGAGGGCGAACTTGTAGTGCATCCCCCGTGCGACAATGCTGGCCGAGGCATCGCTCCACCCACCATCGGCGTAGCGCAAGAGCTTGGTTGCCGGGTTGCCCGCTTGGTTGTCGCTGTCGAAGCCAATCGCCCAGCCGCTGCTGCCATCTTCCGCCATCACCATATCTTCGACCGCCATGCCACTGAAAGCGAACTGGCCGTCGCTGAGTTGTCCCTTCGTCAACTGCATCATCATCTTGCCGCCACCGCTGACGATCGTCGCCAGCCAGCCGTTGCCCGCGCCATCGAGGCTGAGGGCGTTGATGTTGTAGTGGCTCGCTTCCTTCGGGCTGGCGAAGCGGTCATAATACCACTGTCCTGCTTGGTCATCGCTCGGCGCGGCATTGCTGCTGACCCCGCCCCAACTAATCAGCACTGCCACCAGCAGCAATGCCAAGCTAATCCTTACCTTCAACATGACTAAAGCCTCCTTGATTGGGGGTGCTACGCACCCACCGCTAGTTTCATCACCGCTACGGTTCTGCCGCACGTTGGTGATTACAGAGCCATTGTACTAGCATCGCTTGGCAAATAGTTGCCCACTCTTGCCCTGCGTTTGCCAAAATCTTGCCGAGTTTGATTTGCAAAAAAAACAAAGCGCACAATTGTGCGCTAAAAAGGTAGGTATCTTGTTGCTGCGGCTAGACAGCGGCTAGTTGGCGGGTGGCGTAGTTGACGATTTCGCTGAGTTCCAGCGTCTGCCCCATCTGCCACGCCGCGTTAAAATCAGGCGGCAGCATTGTTGCCTGCAGCTGGGCCAGTTGTTCTTGGTAGGCAGTGCGGACGAAAGGGAACAGTTGGCCGCCGCTGACATCGAGCAACTTGTGGGCAAGCGCAAGTAGCGCGGTGGCGTGGTAGGGGTCGCGGTCGGTGTGGACGATGCTAACCGCAAGGTGGGTGAGGGCGCGAGCCAGCGTCCACTTGTCGCCCAGCGTACTGAGTAGCGTGGCAGCCTCAGCCGCGTAGCGGTGGGCCTGCATCGCCTCCCCTTCCGACAAAGAAAGGCTTGCCATGCCACAGAGGGCAATTGCAAGGTCGCGGGTGTAGCCGCGTTCGCGCTGCTCCGGCACGATGAGCGCGTATAGTTGGTGGGCGGTGGCGTAGTCACCTGCCAACCCCGCCAGCTCGGCCATACCAAGTTTTGCCGACAGTACACCCCGCCGGTAGTCGGTGCGACGGTGCAAGTCGAGGGCGACTTGGTAAGCGGCCTGCGCCGCCGCATAGTCGCCCAGCATCGTTGCCGCGTCGGCAATGAAGATTTGCGTGTAGGCAATCATGCTGGGGTCGCCGATTTCGCGGTTTAGCGTAAGGTTCTGCTCATGACCTTGGCGAGCGGCAGCGTAGTCACCGCTGACGAAGGCAATGGCGGCAAGGTTGCCGCGATAGGTAGCAATCATCTGCTTGTTGTCGAGACGCAAGCCAATATCGAATGCCGCTTGGTAGTGCTGGCGGGCGGCAGACAGGTCAGCTTGCATCTGCGCGACGATGCCGCACTGATTGTAGAGGCGGGCCAGCCGCGCTTGGTCGCCCAGCACGGTCGCTAGGTCGATACCTTGTTCGTTGTAGGCGTTCGCCTGCATATAGTCGCCAACTACACTGGCGAAGTGCGCGGTTTCGTAGAACAGCAGCAAGCGGGTGGGTTGGGTCAAGTCGTTCCGTGTCAGCAAGGCAACCAGTACCTGATAGCCTTCGCTGACATAGCCACGCATCGTCCAGAACTCGATCAAACTGAGGGCAAGGCGGGCAGCCAAAGCGGCTTCATGTTCTTGCAGCCACGTAAGCGCGGCGCGGATGTTGTCGTGTTCAAGCTCCAGCCGGTCGAGCCACTCCCGCGCCTCTGCATCAACGTTCAGCGCGAACTGTTCGCCGAGGGCAAGGTACAATTGGGCGTGGCGGCGGCGCACCGCCTCATCCTCACCGCGCTCGGTCAGTCGCTCCTGCACAAACTCGTGGATGGGCTGCAGCAGGCGGTAGCGTAGCTTGTTATCTGCTGCCACCGTCGTCAGCAGCGACTTGTTCACCAAAGCAACGATTAGGCTGGCGATACTGGTGCTAGGCAATATATCGTCGGCGCAGACTGCCTCCACCGCCTCCAGCGCGAACTCACCGCTGAAGACCGCCAAGCGGCGCAAGAGCTGCTGTTCCGCCTCACTCAGCAAATCGTAGCTCCAGCGGATGCTGGCCGTAAGCGTCTGCTGGCGGCCGGGGGTGGTGGCGGTATCGCGGCGCAGCAGGCCGAAGTGGTCGTGCAGCCGCGTGGCAATCTGTGCCACGCTCATCGCCCGCACCAGCGCGGCGGCCATCTCAATCGCCAAGGGGATACCGTCGAGCGAGCGGCAAATCGCC
>JBBSEE010000243.1:0-5094 GCA_038239995.1 Chloroflexia bacterium
CAAGGCGGTGGGCCGCGCCTTCCGCAGCGACTATGTGGGCGCAGTGCCGAAGCAGTGGGTGCCGGAAGGCTCTTGCTACCTCGCCGCTAGCATCACCCCCACCGAGCCGAAGATTGGGGTGGATACCCTCACCCTCAACGTCCGAGCCTACAACAAGGATGACCTCGCCCCCATCAGTGCCCACGTAGACTATACGTGGCACATGGGCGGCGACACCAATGGAAGTTGCGACGGCAGCGGCGACTTCACCTGTCCCAACGGCCCCACCGCCAAGAAAGCGACTGAGCCGACCGCCTTTGCCACCGTGAAAGTAACATCATCGTCCTGCAACAACAGCATGGAGTTCGAGATGCGGCTACCATTCTTCCCGCACGATTAGAAAGATAGGGTGCTGTGATGCAAATCTCATTCTTCAACCGCATACTCCGCCGCAAGGCGCACAAGAAGAAGGGCCAATCGCTCATCGTGGTCGCCCTCGCGCTGGTGATGATCTTCGCCATCCTTGCGGTCACGCTCAACGTGCAGCAATTGACTACCACCCGCACCTCGTTGCAGACTGCTGCCGACTCCGCGGCTTTGGCGGGGGCGAACATCCAATCGCAAGGCAAGGAGCTAATCAAAGTCTGCGAGATGCTGCGCTTCACCCGCGATGCGATTATCGCCCTGATACAGGACATCGGCATTATCGTGCGCGACATCGGCTACATCTTCATCGGTATTGGGATTGCTGCTGATGCGGCCTCCCCCTTCTGCTTCTGCGCGGGGACGTGGGCCTTTCCTATAGCAGACGGTATATTGAATGTGGCAGACACGATAGACAACGTGGCAACCGAAGCCAAAGATGCTACGCAGGGTTTCTACGATGGGCTGGGCACCGCCGAAGATGTGATTGCCGATGTTACCCCCTTCCTCGCGCTGGTCAACGCCTTCGAGTTCGGGCAGAAGAACGGGGCCGACTTCACCCTGCCCGTACCGCTGCCGATTACCGATAAGAAGAACGATGCCTTCACCATGAAGACCGACCCCAACTACTCGGCCACCTACAACCTGATTCAGCAGAAGCGACAACGGGTAGACCAAATCAACAAGGTAGAGGTGCCAGCCGCGCAGTACGCCCTGCTCGACCAGTTGAAGATTTACGACGTGCTATCGCTGAAGATAGACCGCCACGACGATGCGCGGCTGACCGAAGCCCAAGCGGAGCGCGGCCAAATTACCAATTGCCAAATCAACGCCTACTATAACCCTTGCTCTAGGCTGGACGACGAAATCGCCACCGCCACCGCCCAGAAGAACAGCCCCAACCCCGACGATACCGAGGCGTTGAAGGCGGCGAAGGATGCTTATAGTGCGGCGGGCTGCGATGGGCAGAATCCGCCCCCCGCCTCCACCTGCGACCCCTTGAATCAGGCGATTGCCGATGCTCAGAAGACGCTGGACGACGATAAGAAGGCGCGGGATGATGCCGCCCAACTTAATGGCACTGATGTAACCGGCGGCGCAGCCAAGCAGTACAAGGACAAGATTGACGCGCTGCAAGCGGAGGCAGAACAGTTGCGGAAGGACATTGACGACCTCGGCAAGCAACTCGATGCTGCCCGCCAAGCCGCCACCGACAAGTCGGCTGCGGAAATCAATGCCCGCGACCTTAGTTTTGGCCGCGCCGGGTTGGAAGGCATCATGGTCATCGTGGTCAAGAAGGGGGAGAAGCCGATTACCAACTTCGGCGGTGGTGACCCCGGCCTGACATGGGCCTCCGCCTTCGGCTTGACTGTGACCACTAGCGACCCCGCCAAGATTTACGGGCACGCCGGTTTCAACCTGTTCGAGGCCCTCGGCCAAGCCGACAGTGGCCTTGCCAGCCAACTGACTAGCATTGGGGGATTGGCTAGCTGGGCGGTTAGCCTGATGATACAATTCAGCAAACAGGCGGTCAACGCCTTCGACGAGGTGAAGAAGTGGCTGGACCAGAACGCGGGGCCGTTCGGCAGCTTCATCGAGGCGTTGCTCCCCGATGTGTTCGCCCTGACCCCGCCCGACATCCACGATGTGCGCCCTCGGCTGGTCAAGGTAGATGCGGGCCTCATCGCCAGTATGGCGCGGGTGAACACCGAAGATGCCTATGCCTTGGAGGACAAGCTGCCCGAATACTTGCAGAAAATCAGCGACTACATCCAGAAGTGGCAAGATTTGGCCGCATCGGTGGGCCTCAGTGGTCTGCTCGGCCCCAACAACGTCCAGCTTACCGTAGACTTCAGCGACAATAGCTTGTTCTAGGGATGATGCGATTGTCTATCTCCCCTCCCTTTGGGAGGGGTAAGGGGTGGGTGATTGGGGCTACTCGCTCCCACCCCCAGCTCCAACACAAGCGGGGCGGCGGCCAGCGGTAACTAGGGGTGGGTGACTGGGGCTTCTCGCTCCCACCCCAGCCCCTCCCAAAGGGAGGGGAGTCATCGAAAGTTTGTTGGGGTAACGGCATAAGGAGGCGTAGTGATGATGCGACAGACTATTCGGCATAAGCGGGGCGGCCAATCGGTGGTCGAGTTTGCGATGCTCTCCACCCTGTTCCTTGCCCTCGTCATCGGCCTGTTTTCGATGATGGACGTGCTGCACGTCAAGACGCTAGCTGACAATGCCGCCCGCGAAGGGGGGCGACGCGCAATCTTCGACTATGATAACACCACCGAGGCCCAGAAGCTGATGGACGACATGATGGCGGAGAACAAGACTCTGATGGGTGCAACCTGCCATAGCTCATTTGAAGTTCATAACAACGGCAGCACGATGCTGGGCTGGCTCGCCAACAATCAGAGCGTTATCGCTAAGGTGGACTGCGAGGTACCCGTCTTCCTCATCGGCCAGTCCATCTTCGGCAAGCCAACTATCCACGTTCACTCGCAGGCCACCTTCAACGAGTGGAATCCCGGCATCATGCTGAAGTTGCTATGAACCTGCTGACCAACCCGTATGGCTGAGGGACACAAGGAAGCGCAATGGCAACTACCACGACGCGCAAAAAGAAGAGACTGTCGAACATGGACAAACTGGGGCTGGTCGTGCTAGCCGCCGGGGTCGTCACTGTGCTATACTTTGCCGACCAGCGGGGCAAGCAGGAGGCAGGGCAGCCGACTAACGTAATGCCCGCAGCGGTCCTCAACGCGGCCAGCGGTAATGGCGATGCGGCGGGGCGCGACCTCAACAGCGTACCGCGCTACCCCAGCAGTCGCCGCCTCATCTACCAAGAGAGCGACACCGGCAACGGTAAGGTTTACAGCGTGATGTATACCACCGCTGACGACCTCCACCCCGTGTCCGCCTATTACGAGGAGCAGATGCCGAAGTATGGCTGGCGGCTGGCGGTCAAGTCGGCGCAGACCCTACGCATGGATTTCGTGCGCTATAATGCCACCACGGCGGTAGGTGTGCCAGAAGTGACGATGCAGTTTTCCACCGCCAAAAGTGGCGGCACCAACATTGAGATAGTCGCCTCGGAGCCAAAGAGCAAATGAGCAAGCGCGTACCCCAAACTAGCCCCCCCAAGCACGGCCCTAGTTGGCCCAGCTACCGCGCGATGCTCGATGCCCGCGCCGAGGCGCGACGGGCAGAAGGGGTGAACCTACCATGGCTGCTATGGCTGATGCTGGTGCAACCCCGGCTTGCGCTCCGCTGGTTGCGCGAAAGCGGGACTGCGCCGCTCGTCGGCTCGGCTATCCTCGTGCTGCTAGCCACCCTCGTGCAGGCCGCCACCCTGTATAGCCGCAATGCCAATGGGGTGAGCGTGATTAGCCTGATCGCCGCGCAGCCTAGCGTCTCCCTACCCACTGCGGTACGCGCGGTGGCGGGACTGTCCCCCTCGCTGCTGCTGGTGATTGTTAGCGGGTTGGGGTTGTTGCTCTGGCTGCTGCTCAGTGCCCTCAGTTACGGCTATCTGCGGCTGGTGGGGGTGTCCGCCCGCTTCGGCTTCCGCGATGTGGCGGTGGGGCTAGCCTTCGCCGCGATGCCGTTGCTGGCCGAGGCGATGCTGCTCCCCTTCCTGCTGTTGCTCGAAGGGGATGCGCTGTACACGATTGACACTATCTTCAAGCTACTGCTGGTGCCGTGGACGCTGTGGCTGGTCTATCTCGCCTTGCGTAGCCTCGGCGCGGCAAGGGGACAGGTGGTGGTCGTGATGCTGCTCATCTTCCTCACCTTGCAGTTTGTAGTGACGGTGGTCGTCAGCAACATCATCATTCAAGCCATAACCAACCTACTCGCTCCCTTGCAGTTGAAGCATTAGGGCGAACGCGCGGATGTAGTTCGGATTATATAACCATAAGAACGAAAGGGAAACCAACAATGAAGTCAAATAAACTGGCTATGGTACTCATCCTCTGCGGCCTGATGCTGGCGGGGGTAAGTGTCATCTCCGCGACCCAGACGGCAGCCCAGCCGCTGGCGGCGAAATCATCCGCACCACAGGGGGGGCCGACTTTGACCCCCACCCCCACCGCTACCCCGACCCTCGGCTGCTTCATCCCCAACTCAGGGGATGGCCTACCGGCTTGCACCCCCACGCCTACCGCCACTTCCACCATGACCCCGACCGCCACTGATACCCCCACCGTTACACCTACTGATACCCCAACACAGACCGTCGGCTGTATTCGGATTACCTGTACCCCTACCCCGACCAATACGCCGAGCGTGACCCCCACTCCCACCTTCACCTTCGTGCCGGATACCAACACCCCTACGCCAACCGACACCGCGGTGGTGAACACCAATACGCCGACCCCTACCCCATCGCGGGAGATAATCACCCGCGAGCCGCGCCCCAGCGATACGCCCACCAACACGCCCACCGCGCCGGTCATCACTAACACGCCCCCGCCGCCCGCGACCAATACCGCCACCCCCACGAATACGCCGCTGCCGATTACCCCCAGCGTAATAGCGAATACCGTGACGGTGCCAAGCGGTGGTGGTGCCTCCCCGACCCCCACCCCGACCATAGACGACCCTTACGCCAAGGACCCGCTGGAGATCAGCAAGACGGCAGACCCCTCTGCCGCACAGGTGGGTGGTGATGTCAACTTCAACATCAAGGTGAAGAAC
>JBBSEE010000244.1:0-5081 GCA_038239995.1 Chloroflexia bacterium
AAGACGAGGGCGAGGGTGGCCGTGTAGGCAAAGTATAGGACGAAGGAGAGCAGCCCGAAGGTGACAGGGCCGAGGAAGCTATTGACCGCGAAGAAGCCGAGGCCGACGAGCGGCATGAACCCCAGCATCATCACCAGCCAAATCGCCAGCGCGTAGAGCAGGGCGTTGCGCCACAGCCGCCCATTGCTGAACATCATCGCGGGGTAATCGTCCGGCGGGGGCGGGTTCAGGCTAGCGGCGGCGAACAGGCGGGCATACAACGCCCCCAGCAGCCCGCCCACCAGTGTGGCTTGGAACAGCAGCATGATGAGGAACAGCAACCGCTTGGCCGCGAACCCAAAGGTCTTAATCAGCGACTCGAAGAGGTTGCCCGGCAGCAGCGGCAGGATGGCGTTTTGCAGCAATTCAGGTAGCGAGGGCAGGCTGAAGAAGATGCGGAAGGCGAACATCAGCACGGTGAAGAATACCCCCGCCACCGCCCCCGCGCGGAAGCCGATACCCCGCAGGTCGCGGGCGGAGAGGACAGGTGCAGCGGGGGAGCTACTCATAATCTTTAATCTACCAATCTAAGATGAGGTTGATTGAGCGTCAGTAATCCAAAATCTAAAATCCAAAATCTAAAATCGCCTCATCCGCCATAGCTCCAGCCGGTATCTTCGAGGCGGATGGGTATCGCGTCGCGGCGCACCCCGGCGTTGACCACTTCGGCGATGAACAGGGTATGGTCGCCGGGGGTTTGCTGTTCGATGACCCGACATTCGATGAAGCTAATCGCCTCTTTGAGGATAGGTGCGCCGGTTTCGCCGTCATCGAACTCATCGTCGCCCAGCTTGTTACCCACCCGCCGCTGCTTCTTGATGAAGCTGGTGAGCAAGGCCTTGCCGTTGTTGGCAATCACGTTCACGCTGAAGACGCGGCCCTTGTTAATCAACTCGCAGGTCTTGGAGTCGTTCTGCACCGCGAGCATTACCAGTGGCGGGTCGAAGCTAATCTGGGTAATCCAGTTCGCGGTCATGCCGTTGTACTCCGCCCCCGCCCGCGAGCCAATCACGTAAAGGCCATAGCCTAGCTGGTTGAGGGCAACTCCCTTTGCTTCTTCATCCATAGCGATGGGCTACTCCTGCGCTTGGGCCGCGTTGCGTTCGGCGCGGTCGGTGGCGATTTGGGCGCGGGTGATATTGCGCTCGTACTCATCGGCGGCGGCGTGGATGGTACCGAGGCCAAGGGTGGCGCAGCGGGGGCGGCTACTGACCACATCGCGGCCCAACTCGTCCATGATGCGGTCGAAGTGAATATCGCGCAACTGGTCGAGGGTGAGGCCAATCACTTCCTCGCTGATGTAGCTCGTCCCCGCCTTGCTGATGGTGCAGCTTTCGGGGGCCATTACGTAGCGCAAATCCTCGATGACCCGCGTTTCGGGGTTAACCTTGAGGTAGACGGTAACGACATCACCGCAGCCGGGGTTGCCGCCGGTGAGGGTGATGCTCGCGTCGTCAATGGTACCGATGCGGGTGGGGTTGTTCGCCAAATCCAGCACGTACTCTAGCTGTTCCTGCCTGCTTGCCATCCTACTCCTCCATGTTGATGCCATCTAGCTTAATCATACCCAATCTACGCACGATTGTCAAACCAGTCAGGCTAGCTGCAACACCACCCCCGCCCGCCCCGGCACGCTCATCCCGCTGAGGCGGTTGCCGCGCACGGTGGCGGTTTCGCCGCGCCACACCTCGCGCAAGGTTGCGCCATTGGGCAGCAGGTTGGCAAGGGTAATGTTCAGGGCAACGGGTTGCGGGCCGACGTTGAGGGCGATGATGAGGGTTTCGTTCTCGTCGCGGCGGGCGAAGGCGTAGAGGTCGCCCTGAGCGTAGAGGGTGATGTATTCGCCGCGGCGGAGGGCGGGGTGGGCGTGGCGTAGGGCGATGCACTGCTTGAAGTATTCGCGCAGCGGCTGATTCCATTGGCTCTTATCCCACGGGAAGGCGCGGCGAGAGTCGGGGTCGTGCGCCCCCTGCATCCCGATTTCGTCACCATAGTAGATGCACGGGGCACCGGGGTAGGTCATCTGGAACAGGGTGGCAAGGCGCAGGGCAGACTCGTCCTCGTTGGCGATACTGAGGAAGCGGGGCATATCGTGCGAGTCGAGCAGGTTTAGCTGGGCAAGGGTAATCTCTTTGGGGTAGAGGGCCAGCAGGGTGCTGATGGCACGGGCGAAGCCGGGGGCCTTGACCGCGCGGTAGGGATTGCGGGGAATGCGTGGCATACTCTTCAGCACCACATCGTTCACCTCGGTGGCGAAGAAGTTGAGGCAGGCGAGAGTGAAGAGGTAATTCATCACGCTGTCGAACTGGTCGCCCTGTAGCCAGCGTTGGGCCTGATGCCAGATTTCGCCGCAGATGTAGGCTTCGGGATTCATCCCCTTGACTTGGCGGCGGAACTCGCGCCAGAACTGGTCGTCGTCAATCTCGGCGGGCACATCCAGCCGCCAGCCGTCAATCCCCTGCTCCATCCAGTAGCGGCCCACACCCCAGAGGAAGCGGCGCACCGCCGGGGTATCCGTGTTAAACTTGGGCAAGGCGGGCAAGTTCCACCACGCGAGATACTGATGCTTGCGCTCATACGCCCGCAGCGGCCAGCCGGTGACGGTGAACCAGTCTATATAGGGGCTGTTGCCGCCCAATTCCAGAATGGTGTTGAACTGGAAGAAGCCGCGCGAGGCGTGATTGAACACCCCGTCCAGCATCACCCGAATGCCGCGCTGATGGGCCGCGTCTAGCATCTGGCGGAAGGCGGCGTTGCCTCCCAATATCGGGTCAACCTGCATATAGTCGTGGGTGTGATAGCGGTGATTGGAGGCCGACTGGAAGATAGGGTTGAAGTAGATAGCACTGACACCGAGGTCTACAAGGTAATCAAGATGCTCCATTACCCCCAGCAAGTCGCCGCCCTTGAACCCTTCGCGGGTGGGCGGGCTATCCCACGCTTCGAGGTTGGTGGGTTTCTCCACCCGCTCGCTCTTGGCGAAACGGTCGGGGAATATCTGGTAGAAGACGGCATCCTTGACCCAATCGGGGGTATGAGCCTCCAGCGCGGGGATAGGCGGGGTGGCGGTCACGGCTAGCTCCTTATGCGGATAATTTGGCTGGTCTGCGAACAAATTATACCATAGTTAGGGGCAATATTTCGCCGCAAGTAAGGCTAATTGGTATAATTCGACCCGTCCACCCCGACAAAAGGGGGGGATTTAACATCGCGTTAAACTTGCTATGGTAAACTAGGTCGGCGGCAAAGGCCGCGCGGAAAAAAGAGGAAGATGAATAAGGAAGATAGAAAGGGAGATACATCGGTGATAAGGACGAATCGGACGTTTACCCTCCGGCTGGCGATGCTAGCGGTGGTTGCTGCCCTACTGGTGGGCACCATCGGCAGCTTGGCCCAAGTTGTAGCACCCGCCAGCCAAGCGGCGCAGAGCGTGGCAGCGAAACCAGCGGGTTCTTCGGTACTAGTGGTCAACGAATTGCAGAATGGCGGGGCCTCCGCCAGCGACGAGTTTATCGAACTGTACAACCCCGGCCCCACCGCTTACGACCTGAACAATAATCGGGTGGTCTATCGCTCGGCGAGCGGCACCACCGATGCCAACACCTTCGCCGCCTTTACCGGCACCCTGCTCATTCCCCCCGGCGGCTACTACCTCATCGTCGGCCCCGGTTACACCGGCAGCGTGGCGGGCGATGCGGTCTATAGCAGCGGCGGGTTGGCCGCAGGCGGCGGCGCAGTCGCGCTTCGCAATGGGCCAATCAACACCGGCCCGATTATCGACTCGGTAGGCTACGGCTCGGTGGTGATTACCAACACCTTCGTGGAGACCTTGCCCGCCCCCGCCCCCGCATCCAGCCAGAGCATCTCACGCACCCCCGATGGGCATGATACCAACAACAACTCAGTGGACTTTACGGTGCTGACCACTCCCACCCCGCGCAACAGCCACTTCGGTCAATCCACCCCCACCGCCACCGCGACTAACACCCCCAGCGGCCCGACCAACACTCCGACCAACACCCCCAGCGGCCCGACCAGCACCCCGACCGCCACTAATTCCCCCACCAACACGCCGGGGCCGGGCAGCGTCCGCATCCACGACATTGAGGCGGCCAGCCATATCTCTCCCTACAGCAGCACGCTGGTGTCCAACGTGCCCGGCATCGTCACCGCCAAGCGCAGCAACGGTTTCTACCTGCAGGACCCCACCCCCGATGCGAATGATGCCACCTCCGAGGGTATCTTCGTGTTCACCTCCTCCGCCCCCACCGTCAACGTTGGCGACAGCCTACTGGTGAGCGGCACAGTGACAGAGTTCCGTGCGGGTGGTTCGGGCGGCATTGCCAATCTGACCACCACCGAAATCGGCAATCCGGGGCGGGTGATTACCTTCCTCTCCAGCGGCAACCCCCTGCCCGCGCCGGTGATAATTGGCAACGGCGGGCGCGTGCCGCCCAATATGGTCATCGAAGATGATGCGACTGGCGACGTAGAGAACAGCGGCGTGTTCGACCCGACCACTGATGGGATTGACTTCTACGAGAGCCTCGAATCGATGCGGGTGCAGCTTAACGACGCAGTGGTAGTTGGCCCCACCAAGGTGTTCGGCACCTCCAGCCAGAACAGCGAAATCGCGGTGCTGGGCGACAATGGGGCGAACGCTAGTGTCCGCACCCCGCGCGGCGGCATCATCATCCGCCCCACCGACTTCAACCCCGAACGGGTCATCCTCAATGACATCATCGTTCGCGCGGGCGGTCAAAACTTGCCGCTTGCCAATGTCAACGACCAGTTCCCCGGCCCCCTGTATGGCATCATGGACTACAGCTTCGGCAACTTCAAGTTCCAACTCACCGCTCTGCCCACCTACGTGTCCAACAATCTCCAGCTAGAGTCCGCCCCCACCCGCAACTCCGACCAGCTAGAGGTTGCCACCTTCAACGTAGAGAACCTCAGCCCCTCCGACCCGATTACCAAGTTCAACACCCTTGCCACCCTCATCGTCAACAATCTGCAAGCACCGGACATCATTTCGGTAGAGG
>JBBSEE010000245.1:0-5061 GCA_038239995.1 Chloroflexia bacterium
GGGCAAGGGCGGTAAAGCCGAGGGTGGTACGTGGGCGAAGGCGGTGCTGCCACTCCCCAGCCCCGCCGAGGACGATGAGGCCGATTAGGGTGAGGCCGATGAACACCGCCGTGACCGTGTAGGATACAAATACGAGGGTGAGCATCAGGGTGAGCCAGAGCAGAGCGCGGCGGTCTAGTTTCGGCCAGTAGCCCGTCAGCATCGCGAGGAAGAATAGGGCGAAGCTGAGGCTGAAGCCGGTCGGCCAGTTGCCCCATTGTTGCAGCAGGAAGGTAGCGGGGGTGAAGGCGGCGAGGAGCGCGGCATAGCCAGCGGCGCGTTCACCCCAGCCGAAGCGCAGCGCGAGGAAGGCGATAGGATAGACGCGCACCGCATCGAGCAACGCGCTAAGGGTGTACACGCTGAGGTCGAGCGCAGCGGGCAGCCACGTGAGCGGGCGGGCCATCATATAGAAGAAGGGCGAGTAGGGGATGATGACCTGCTGCTTCCAATCGGTTTGGGGCATCACCGCGAGGGCGAGACCGGGCGGGGCGTAGTACCGCCAGAAGTCCTGCGCCACTTCGCGGATGCGGGCAAGGTGAAACTCCGCATCCACCACCGTGCTGAGGGGGTGGAACAGCCCCCCCAACTTGAGGGCGAACCCGGCGGCGAACAGGGCGGCCAGTATGTTCGTCAGTTGCGGACTGAGCGTCAACCCCGCGCGGCGGAAGATGCGCTCCGCCAGCCACACTATCGGCCACAGGGCAAGGTGGGTGAGCAGCAGCACGGTGGCAAGGCGGTCGGTATAGATGGTGAGCAGCAGGCGGGCGAGGATGAGGAATAGTGTGGTGATAACGATGAAACCCGCCCCCCCCATCGCCGCCCCCAGCATACTTACCCCCAAACGGCGCAGCAGGGCGTATAGTAGCAGCAGACTGATACCCAACCAGAGCAACTGGAAGGGCGGGGGGATGACCAGCCCTGCTCCCCACGTGACGCTGACGGCGCGGGCGCGGAAGGCGACTGCGATGCGGGGGTCGGCGGGGCGGGGGCTAGCCTCCGCTTGCAGCACCAGAAATAGGTCGCCACTGGCCGCCCCATCACCCCCCCACAACATGGGGTAGAATGGCGCAGCAAGGTCGTAGCTAGCCTCGTTTGCGCTAAGGTCGAGCGTCCCTGCTGGCCCGCCGTTGACGTAGGCCGTGACCGGCAGCGGCAGCCGCTTGCTCCCCTCCGCGCTGAGTTGCAGGTGGATGGTGGCCGCGCCAGTACCAACACCGGGCAGACGGATGACCGAGTATGACCCCGCCCAGCGATACGGGGGCTGGCTCTGCTGCTCGTCGCCCAACCAGTAATATTTGACCAAGTAGGGCGCATCGTAGTTGCTGCCAACGTCGAGGCGGAGCGGCGGCTTAATCTGGTATGCCAATGACCAGAGCGTGAGACCGCCGATGAGCAGGCCGAGCAACACCCGCCACTCACGGCGCAGGTTGTCCCGCCAGCTAAATAGGATGTCGCTTAGTTTCTGCCCCATTATGCCAGCGATTATAACAACGCACGGCGGGCGATTGCAAGTTAGCGGCGGCGTGCTATAATGGGGGCACATCAATAACCGTGCGAAGGAGAACGAAACGTGGAGCCAGCGACCAATTTTGCCCAGATAATTGCGGCGGCCAAGCAGCGAGGGCCGCGCCGAATGTCCATCGCGGTGCCGCAAGACCGCGATGTGTTGGCCGCCGCCTGCGAAGCGCGGGATATGGGTATCGCCAACCCCATTCTTATCGGCGACAGCGAGATGATTAAACGACTGGCCGAGGAGGGCCAGCTTGACCTGCAAGGGATGCAGATGTTCAACGAACCCAACCCCAACCAAGCGACCCGCCGCGCAATGGAAATCGTGGCGCGGGGCGAGGCGGACATGGTGATGGGCGGCAAGGTCAACGTCGCCAGTGTGCTGCACGCCGCGCTCGACCCCAAGGTAGGGCTGAGGATGGGCCGCCTGCTCACCCATGTGGCGGTATTCGAGATACCCGGCTTCGACCGCCTGATTTGGGTCGCCGATGCGGGCGTAGTGGTTGCTCCCACCCTAGAGGACAAGATACAGATAGTGCAGAATGCGATTGACGTGGCCCGCCGTGTCGGTATCGAAGAGCCGAAGGTGGCCCTGATAGCCGCGTTGGAGATGGTCAACCCCGCAATGCCTGCCACCGTTGACGCAGCCAACCTGAGCAAGATGGCGGAGCGCGGCCAGATACGCGGCGGTATCGTGGATGGGCCGCTCGGCCTCGACAACGCGATTAGCCCCGAAGCGGCCCGCATCAAGGGTATCCGCTCCAACGTGGCGGGCCAAGCCGACATACTGATTGCCCCCGACATCGAGGCGGGCAATATGCTGGTCATGGCAATCAGCTACCTTGCAGGCGGGCGCACGGCTGGAGTGGTGGTGGGCGGCAAGGCCCCCATCATCCTCGCCAGTCGCGAAGATGTGCCGCACTCGCGCCTAGCTAGTGTGGCGTTGGGAGCAATGTTGGTGTAGAACAGCAAATTGGTGTATTGACAGAGAAGATTAGTAGCTATATAATATACTGGATGAACCCTATTATAAAGATAACTGTCAGCACAACACCAAACCCGTAGGAGGACAGCGATGGACAACTCTAATCAGCACGATACAGAGGACAACAGCACTGCGGGAAGTCATGGTGTTGAAGCTGCTGACGGCACGAATGTCGAAAGTGTTGGGAGCGGAACAAGTGCGCCAGCAAATACTGGCGCATCAAGGACAGGCAGTGCGACTAACGTAGATGCGGGTGGTGGCGCGACGAGCGACCCTAATAGTGGTGGCAACCAACCTAACCCCCCTATAGCCCAAAATCCTGATGTTCTTAACCTCATCAATCAGGGAAACTCGCTAGTGGGGCTAGGCAGCATCAACGATGCAATTACTATCTATCTACAAGGGCTGGCGTTGGCTAAACAAGTGGGCGATGCCGCCTCCCAAGTTACGCTTGAGTACAATTTGGGGGTCGCCTACAACAAAATAAATGACCCCAACACCGCGATTCAATATCTGCTACAAGCGAAGGATAAGATTACCGACCCCCAAAGCAGGGTAGCCATTCTCGGCCATTTGGGTAATGCCTACCTCAAACTGAATGATATACCCACCGCCCAAACCTATTACCAACAAGCGTTGGGACTGGCACGGGTCAATAACGACAAGCTAGGTGAGGGTGCATCCCTAAGCAACATCGGGGTAACTTATTACCGCGCCGGTAAGATAAAGGAAGCAATAGATTACCTGCAACAAGCACAAGCGATACAGGAGAAGAACGGAGATGAGACTGGCCGAACCGTTACCACCAGCACGCTTGAACTAGCCAAGCGCGACCTTGCCCTTACCCAAGAGGTGCAGCAGAAGAACCAAACCATCGAAGACCTGTCTGGACAGTTGCTCAGTGACCAGCGGTACAAACTGGCACGGGTATTCGTTGTCACCTTCGCGTTGGGGCTATTCTTCCTCGGTATGCTGCTAGCAGTAGGTATTATTAACGAGGCGATTAAGGCAGCACAAGGTATCGCACCCAGCGACAAATCGTTCTTTAGCTTCGACAACATGATACAACTTATCACCACCTTTGCAGGCATCGTTGGTACTCCGCTGGGCTTTGTCCTCGGCTACTACTTCAAAGGGCAGGAAGATAAGGCAATTCTAGTTGGTCAGACGATGGGCCAATCTGGACGGCCCAGTTCGAGTAGCAGTATAAGCGGCACAAGTGGGGCAGGAACTACCAGTGGGGCAAGCGGCAATTCTAGCAACACACCATAGATGCGGATGGGTAAATACGTTGACCTAACCACTGATTTGCTGTATACTGAATTTGACGTAAAGTGGCGAGAATGAACAGTCTAATCGGCGAGAGAGCTAATCTGGATTAACTCTCATATCCGAGAAGGCTCAGTCCGGCAAGGGGGTTTGTATGACTAGCAACAACTCTAACAACGGGCGCGACCAATTTATTGGCAACCGCAATATCAGTGCCGGAGAGGGCGACATCCACGACTATGGCGGGGTGCGCGGTAATGTGAACAGCGGCAGCGGCAGCCAAACCCACGTCAGAACTGGCGACATTAGCGGCAATCAGGGCAACATCGCGGTGGGCACTGGTATCAGCCAGACCAATGTTAGCGGGCCAGCCTTGCACCTCAGCCCAGAGGTGAGGACCCTACGAAGAATATTGCGCCAAGCCAGCGATGACCTGTTCGACTTGCCCATCAGCGGCGACGAACGCAACACCGTGCGCGGTGCGCTCAATGCGGCAATTAGCGCATTGGAAAGTGGTCAAGTCAGCGAACAAACCTACCTTGCTCTATCAAATGCGGTGGATGCACTTGCCTACCTAAACATAGACACTCGCCAGCAGCGCAAGGCGATAACCCAAGCAGCAGCAGCGGCGGGCTGGGAGCTATAATGGTCGCATTCGGAGATGCGGCAGGCAATTTTGCAGAATCACCGCGAATCGGCCTACGAAACTCTTGACAAGCCCAGCCGGTTGCGGTATAATAACCCTTGCCAGTAACACAGGCCACATAAAACGGTGTCGCGTTGGCGCGGAAGCGCGGACGTACCTAAAAAGTGAACCAACAAGGAGAAACGGCGGCCAACAAGCCGAGCATCCATGAGTAATGCACTTGTGGATACCCAACTGAGCAGGCTTCAACCTCTCAGCCGACGTGCTTACAAAAGGTAAGCGTCGGTTTTTTGTCCCCCTAAATCCGGTTGCTGGTACAACGCACGTTAACAATTGAAGAGTGGTAAGAGCAAGCGTTAATACAACCAAACGCTGGGTGCAAAGGTCTACCGTACAGTTGTCCATGCCAGCACTACCTGCTGGTCGGTCCGAACCTCAAAAGTTCGTAACCAAAGTGGCTAACGCCACACAACTGATGGAGAGTTTGATCCTGGCTCAGGATGAACGCTGGCGGCGTGCCTAAAACATGCAAGTCATACGGACAGACTTCGGTCTGCCAGTGGCAAACGGGTGAGTAACACGTGGGAACTCGCCCTTCGGTGGGGAATAA
>JBBSEE010000246.1:0-5058 GCA_038239995.1 Chloroflexia bacterium
CGCCGCCTTGCTGCGCTGAAGGCGGATACCCTCGCCGCCCTCTACCCCACCGCCACCATCCTCGCCGCCGATACGCTGGTGGTGGATACGGCAGATGACACCATCTTCGCCAAGCCACCCACCCCCGCTGTCGCCACCGCCATGCTTCGCCGCCTGCGCGGTCGCCAACACGCGGTCATCACCGGCGTGGCCCTGCGCTCCCCCCGTCACGCCGCCGACCAGCAGATGACCACGCTGGTGCAGATGCACGATTATAGCGATGCGGAGATAGCAGCCTACGTTGCCAGCGGCGACCCACTGGACAAGGCGGGTGGCTACGCCATTCAGCACGTGGGCTTCCGCCCCGTCGCCCACATCGCGGGCTGCTACACCAACGTGGTCGGCTTGCCCCTCTGCCTCGCCCACCAAATGCTCACCGCCGCTGGCTTCCAGCCCGACCCCGCCGCCTTCGCCGCCTGCAACGCCTACGCCAACCAATGCCCCCTCGCCTTATTCTTTGCACCAAATTTAGGTGTTATCGTGTTCATCACCCCCGCTTGCACTTCCCCCTTGTGATAGCGTAAAATTAGGGCTAACGATACATCAATAATCCATAATCCAAAATCTAAAATCCAAAATCCAAATGGCTGGGGGTGGATGATGGCCGGACAGAGCAAGGTGCAGTGGCAGGGTTGGGACGAGGCGGCGTTCGCCCGCTCCCGCGCCGAGGATAAGCCGATACTGCTGGGCATCAGCGCGGTCTGGTGTCACTGGTGTCACGTGATGGACCAGCAGACTTACGCCAATGATGCGGTGGCCGACTACATCAACCAGCATTACGTGCCGGTGCGGGTGGACAACGACGAGCGGCCCGACATCAACGAACGTTACAATCAGGGCGGCTGGCCTACCACTGCCTTCCTCACCGCAGAGGGCGAGATACTGGCGGGAGCCACCTACGTCCCCGCCGACGAGATGCTGCGGATGTTGCAGCAGATTGACCACTACTACCACGCCAACCGTGAAGCGATTAGCAGCCGGGTGGCGGAGATGATATACCAGCAGGAGCAGGCTTACGCCGCCCCCTATTCGCACCCCGATGCCGACCTCAGCGGCAGCATCGTCACCGAGGTGCTGGAGAGCGCAGCCCAAGCCTTCGACCCCCGCTTCGGCGGCTTCGCCAGCCCCGGCAACCCTACCAAGTTCCCCCACCCCGACACCCTTGATTTGGCCCTCACCCAAGCCGTCCGCAGTGGCGACCCCTTCTGGGCCGAGGTGGTGGTCAAGACCCTCGACGGGATGGCGAATCATAGAATGTATGACCATGTGGCGGGCGGCTTCTTCCGCTACTCCACCGACCGGCAATGGCGCGTGCCTCACTATGAGAAGATGCTGGAAGCCCACGCTGGGCTGGTGCGTAACTATGTGGCCGCCGCGCAAGCCCTGAACCAGCCTCGCTACGCTGAGGTGGCCCAATCGGCCATCAACTATCTGCTCACCACCCTGTCTGACCGCGAACGGGGCGGCTTCTATGGCAGTCAAGATGCGGATGAGAAGTATTACCCCCGCGATGCCGCAGAACGCGCCACTATGCCTGCGCCGTTCGTGGATACCCGCATCTACACCAACTGGAACGCGGATATGGCCGACACCGCCCTATATGCTGCTGCCGCGTTGGGCTTGCCGCAACTGGGGGAACACGCGCTCCGCACCATTGACCGTCTGCGCGACGAGTTGCGGGCCACCGACGGCTCGATGCGTCACCACCTCGACTTCGACGGCCAACCGCAGGGCGGTGGGATGCTCACCGACCAAGCGAGTATGGGTCACGGCCTGCTGGCCGCTTACGCCTATACTGGCGACCGCGCATACTATGACGCGGCCACCATGCTGGCCGACTGGCTGATTGCCAACCTATTCGACCCCGATGCCGGTGGCTACTATGACCGCCCCAACGCGGGCGCGGCGTTGGGGCGGCTACGCTATCGGGTCAAGCCGCTGGCCGAGAACGCCCACGCCGCCGACTTCCTGCTTCGTCTCTACCACCTGAGCGGCGATGCGCGATACAACGACACTGCGCGGGCCATCCTCATCGCCTTCGCGGAGCAATACCGCAACTACGGTTACTTCGCCAGCGGCTACGCCATTGCGGTAGACCATGCCCTAAATTACCCCACCCACATCGTCATCGTCGGCCCCCGCGAGGCCGCCGACACTCGCGCCCTAGTCACCGCCGCGCTGGGCCGCTACCAACCTTGGGGCCTCGTGCAGCTACTCGACCCCGCAACTGAGCCGGATGCCGCCCTGATTAACGAGCGCGGCTATCACGTCGGCGAGACGGCCACTGCCTACGTCTGCGTCGGCCAAACCTGCTCCGCCCCCATCACCGACCCGGCGATGTTGACGCAGGTTTGAGGTTTGAGTTAAAGCGGGTAGGGGCGCGGATTTATCGCGCCCTGCTGAAGCGGATAAAGGCCGCCAGCGGACTCGAAAGCGGACAAACGGACAGCATTGATGCGTGGCAGCCGTCTGTAGTGATGAGCGTGGATATGCTTCATCAACCAAAAAGCCCCCAGCGGGGGTTTGGGGGAGGAATGTTGACTAACTGTTTGGCCCATCGCAACCGCCAACCGTGACGTAGGGGCGGGTGGCACTCGCCCGCTCGAAGCAAACAGAAAATGCCACCCATTGCTGGGCGGCATTCTTGCTACTAACTGCGGTATTCTGCTCTAGTACCGCGCGGGGCGGTGATTCTGGAAGCAATCGTTGCAGTAGACAGGGCGACTGCCGGTCGGTCGGAAGGGGACTTGGGTCTCCCGCCCACAATCGGCGCAGTTGACGGTGAACATCTCGCGCGAACCGCCACCACCGCCACCGCCGCCACCGCGACTACCGTAGCCACCACCACCGCCACCGCCGCCACCGCGACTACCGTAGCCACCACCGCCGCGCGACGACTTGGCCGCAGAGCGGCAGTCGGGACAACGGCTGGGTTGGTTGGTGAGGCCACGCTCGGCGTAGAACTGCTGTTCGCCGGTAGTGAACGCGAACTCATTGCCGCACTCGCGGCAGGTCAGGTTAATATCCTGGTAAGACATTGGGTTACATTGCTCCTCTGGGTGGTGATAGGGTTCTGGGTTTACGAGGCAAACGCCTAATTCGGTCGTTCCGCGTTCATCTAGCGCCACCGTTTCCCACCACCCACTGGGAACAACGAGACAATGCGCGGAGCTTCTCCCCGCGACTTCCAAGATAAACACCTGTGCGACACACACATACAGTATATCATAAAAAAACTCTAAATACAATATTTTTAGCAATGAGTTTCCACGTTCACCAAAACTACGCCTCGCCGCGGCGGTGCGCCCGCGCTAATGTGGTATAATTCCCCACCGACATTTTTCCCGAAGGATAAGACCCAAGCTGAACGGCATCCTCAATCTGAATAAGCCGCGCGGCATCACCGCCCACGACGCGGTCGCCCGCATTCGCAAGCTGGCGGGGACGCGGCGGGTGGGCCACGCTGGTACGCTGGACCCCGCCGCCACTGGGGTGCTGCCCATCTGCATCGGGCAGGCTACCCGCGTGGTGGAGTACCTCAGCGACGCGGGCAAGGCCTATCGCGCCACCATCGCCCTCGGCCTCGCTACCCCTAGCTATGACCTAGAGACCGCCCCCAGCCAGCTTGCGGATGCGGGTGAATTGGCTCGCCTCGCCGCGCTGTCCGCCGCCGACCTTGACGCGGCGTTGCGCTCGTTCGTCGGCCCCCAGTTGCAGACCCCCCCGATGTACTCAGCTATCCACATGGAGGGGCAGCGGCTGTACGAACTGGCCCGCGCCGGGGTGGAGGTGGAGCGCGAACCTCGCCCCATCACCATCTACCGCCTGACCTTGCTAGACTTTGCCCCCATCACCATCGGTGATGCCAGTTACCCCGCCCTGACCGTCGAGGTTGAGTGCAGCAAGGGGACATATATCCGCAGCCTCGCGGTGGACATCGGGGCCAAGCTAGGCGTACCCGCCGTCCTTGCCGCCCTTGAGCGCACCCGCAGCGGCCCATTTCGGCTGGCCGACGCGCTGGCCCTTGATGCCCTTACCAGCGAGAACATCACCGCCCACCTTTATCCCCTCGACTATGCCCTTGCCGACCTAACCCGCCTCGACCTCAGCAGCGACGATGAGCGGCGGGTTCGTACCGGCCTGCCCATTGCCGCGGAGGGCGATGCTGCACCGGACCGTCTCGCCCGCTCCTATTCGACAGCCGGTCGCTTTGTTGCTATACTGGCGCGGCAGGGCGGACAGTGGCAGCCCCGTAAGGTCTTCCCAGATTCGGACAAGGACTGATTGTGGAGATATACACCGACCTCGCGCAGTTGCAGGGACAGGAAGTGGCCATCACGATTGGCACCTTCGATGGGGTGCATCGCGGCCACCAGCAGCTAATCGGCAAGATGCGGGATAGTGCCCAGCGACAAGGCTGGCGCAGCGCGGTGATGACCTTTGAGCCGCACCCCCGCTTCATGTTCTGGCCGGATAATCCCCCCATCCTGCTCTGCACCGATGAGGAGAAGCGGCGGCTAATTGCCCGCACCGGCGTGGATATGCTCATCGCTCTGCCCTTCACCCCCGCCCTCGCCGCCAACTCCACCCGCCAGTTCGCCCAACTGCTGGCCGACAACCTGACCCTGCGCGAGATGTGGGAGGGGCCAGACTTCACCATGGGCAACGACCTGCTGCCGATTGAACACATCGTGCGCTGCGGGCAGGAACTCGGCTTCGCGGTCAACGTGATTGATAAGCACGCGGTCGGTGGCAAGGTGGTAAGCAGCTCGGCGATTCGCCACGCGGTGCAGCAGGGGCGGATGGCCGATGCTGCCGCGATGCTCGGTCGCTACTACAGCCTCCGCAGCACGGTGATGCACGGGGCGCAGCGGGGGCGGCAACTCGGCTACCCTACCGCCAACCTCGACCCGCCGCCCCGCCGGGTGGGGCCGGCCAACGGGGGGGGGGCCCCCGTCGGCGGTCTCGCCGACGGCGCCAGCCCCCCGGGCCCCGCCGGTGGCCCGCCCGCCCCACCCG
>JBBSEE010000247.1:0-5025 GCA_038239995.1 Chloroflexia bacterium
AACATGGCCTCCGTCACGCCTCTCTGGTGGGTAGCATCGCGCATAACATCTTGCTACGGCTACACTACGAGCAGCGCGACTGCGAACTAGCCTACATCGCCGGTTATATGCACGACATCGGCAACGTAGTCAACCGTCACTGGCACGCCCAATCCGGTGCGCTCATCGCCCAGCGCATCCTCAGCGAACTGAACATGAGTGCCGAGGAGGTGGCCCTGATTATCGGGGCGATTGGCAACCACGACGAGAGCGACGGCGTGCCGGTCAGCCACATCTCCGCCGCGCTGATTATCGCCGACAAGTCGGATGTGCATCGCAGCCGCGTGCGTTCCAGCAACCCGATGGATTGGGACATTCATGACCGCGTGAACTGGGCGACTACCCGCAGTTTCGTGCGAGTGGACGAGGTGAACAAGGACATCTGCCTAGAGGTGGAGATAGATACCAGCATCGCCCACGTGATGGAATACTTCGAGATATTCCTATCGCGGATGCTGGTCAGCCGTCGCGCCGCCCAACTGCTGGACTGCAACTATCACCTCATCATCAACAATACCCAACTGATGTAGGAAAGTAGGACGATGCAAGGTTCATTGAGCCGAAAAGATTGGCGCGAGTTCGACTGGACACTGCTGCTGTGTGCGCTGGTGGCGGCGGGGTTCGGCGTGGCGATGATATTCAGCACCATCGGCGGGTTCAGCGCGGGCTTCAATCCGCTGAAGAACCTTGCGGTGCGCCAAATCTTGTACGTGGTGATTGGGCTGGTCGGCTGCTTCATCTTCGCCAACCTCGACTACAAGCTGGTCAGCCGCTTCAGCCCTTACATCTTCGGCTTGGTGCTGCTGATGCTGCTGGCGGTGGAGGTGCTGCCCCAGACTGGGCTGATCTCTAGCCCCAACATCCTCGGTTCACGGCGGTGGATTGACTTCTCCTTCTTCGAGATACAGCCCAGCGAGTTCGCCAAAATTGCCACCACCCTGCTACTGGCAAAGTACATGAGCGACCACATCAGGGACAGCAAGAAGCTGCGCTTCATCCTCATCAGCATGGCAATCATGTTCGTCCCCTTCGTCATCGTGTTCAAGGAGCCGGACCTCGGCAGTTCGCTGGTCATCTTTGCCATCTGGCTGGCGATGTTGGTCGCCGCCCGCCCCCGCTGGCTGTATTTGGCGATTGGCTTCGCGCTGGCGATACCGGGGCTGTGGTTCGCGTGGAACAGCCCACTGGTGCAGGACTATCAGAAGGCCCGCCTACTCGCCTTCCTCAACCCCAGTGCCCCAGAGTACATACGCGGCGAGGGCCGCAACCTGATTGTGGCGCGGGAGGCGATTGGCAGCGGCGGCCTGTTCGGGCAGGGTTATATGCACGGGGGGCAGAGTCAGGGCGGCTTCCTCAGCATCAGCCATGCCGATTACATCTTTTCGGTGGTGGGTGAGGAGTTCGGCTTCATCGGCTGCGTCGGGTTGGTCATCCTCCTCTACGCCATCGTCAGCCGCTGCTTCACCATCGCCAGCAAGAGCAAGGATGAGTACGGGCAACTGGTGGCGGTGGGCATCGGCGGGATGATACTGGTGCAGACCTTCGTCAACGTGGGGATGAACATCGGTATCCTGCCCGTCACCGGCATCCCCCTGCCCTTCATCAGCGCGGGGGGTAGCTCAGTCATCGCCATCTTGTGGGGGCTGGGCATCCTGCAAAGCGTCGCCCTGCACCGCAAGAGCGGGGTGTACGATTACACCGATTACGAGTACGACCGAATGGTAAAACCAGATTAAAGACCAAAGATTAAATAGGAGTTACACAGTTGGGGCTGGATTTACGCCTGATGTAGGGGCGAATCGCATACGCCCAGTCCCCCCATCAAGGTGCATCGTAACTATGTGGACAGGTATGATTGCTTACGATGGGCATAGTAATCAGTCAGCAGGGCGTACGCGATTCGCCCCTACGTCATCCTCGCTAGTTCAGAATAGGCGTTGGTGCAAAGATAGTGTCTTTAATCTTTAGTCTAAAAAGGAGGACATCATGGGCGGTTTTGTGAGTACACTGAAGACGTGGGGCGACCGCGCCAGCTTCGAGGCGGACAAGTTCATGCGAGCGAACCGGGTGCGGAGCGAAATCCAGAAGCTGAAGAAGGAAATCGAGGCGGCCTACGCCGAGGTGGGGCATCGGGTGGTGGAGATGCACCAGACCGGACGGTTGCCAGAGACGGCCACGATTGATGCAGCGGTGGCGCGCATCCACCAGCTAGAGCGGGCCTTGCAGTTGAAGGAGGCCGAGGCGATGAACGTGCAGACCGAACATTGGGTCGAGCCTAGCCCCGCGGTGCAGGTCATCGAGGGGGGCGGGCCGCCCCCGCCGCCGAACACTTACTCTGGCCCGCCCCAAGCCTATGTTCTGCCCAGCGGTAGCTACGACCAGCAGCAGGCCTATCAGCAGCCGCCGCAGACCTACCAGCAGCCGACCCAGAGCTACGAGCAGCCGCCGCAGTCGTATCAGCCCGCTCCCACCCCGCCGCCCCCGCCGCCGATGCCCACCCCCATGCCGACGGCTAACGCTCCTATGCCAGAGCCGCCCACCCAGGCGTTGCCCACTCGCCACTGTGCCACCTGCGGTGCGGAGTTGCGGCCCGCCGCCCGCTTCTGCCCCACCTGTGGCACGCCCGCCCCGCTCGGTTGATGCGTCGCCCGCGCCCCAACCTCGGTTACGACCTGCCGCGCCCCCCTACCCGCGCATCGCTGATGGGGATGGGCGCGGCCTTGTTCGCCCTCGCCCTCGCGGCTGTCTTGCTCTGCGCCGCGCTAATGCAACGGGTCGCCGACTGGCACGCCCCGCTGCGCGACCAACTGGCCGATGCAATTGCCGCTACGGCCCCGCTTACCCCCATCACCACCAGCCGCACGTCGCCGGTAGTGTTGGTCATCATCGGCGATATGCGGGCGCACGAATGGCAATTGCCCGGCTTCACCTTCGGGGATGAGGCCGCGATGTTGCCTGCCGCCCGCTGGCGTATTAGCAGCCCCGCCCAGCCGCCGGATGGCTATCTTGCCACCCTGCTGGGCGGTTCGATGCAGCGGGGCGGGATGTTCACTGCGGATACGCTGGTCAATCCCGCCCTGCGCCACCAGTTGTACACCGATACCCTGCTGTCGCTCCCTGATGTCAACACTTACAACCTGCTGTCAATCACCGAGCAGAACGGCGTATCCTATTACAATAATCTGCTCCCCTACGGCGCACCGATTACCAGTGGCCGCTACTCGTTGGTGGTGGGGAGTTACGCTGGACTCAGCCGCTGCCACTATCTGACCCCCGATTGCGCCGATTGGGGGTCGCGGCTGGAGCAGGGTGTGCAGCATCTATACGCTGATGTCGCCAGCATCAGCGGCACACTGGTGTTGGTGGGCGATTACGGCCAGTGGGGGGTGCGCGACCACACCTACGTCGAGGGCGACACCTTGCTGGGCGGCTTGACTAACCCACCCCCGCCACCCCTGCTGGTGGCGTTCGGCCCTTATGTTCAGGCGAGCGATTATGGCAACGCGCGGGCGGAGGATGTTGCGCCTACAATTGCCGCGTTGTTGGGGGTAGCCCCGCCGCCGCTGACCGAGGGGCAGATATTGTGGCCGATGCTCAAGCTGCCCGACCGCGCCGCCGCCATTGCCGAGTACAACCTTGCCGCCCAGCGGGTGCGATTGGCGGATGCCTATGCCGCGCTGTGGGGCAAAGTCTACGATGATGTGTCGGCGCGGGCCAACCTGCAAGCGGCAGCCGAGGCCTTGCGCGTCCCCGATTACCCCAGTGCCCGCGACCTCAGCCGCACCGCCTTTGCCGCCGCCGCGCAAGGGGCGAACGACCTGCGCCACGCTCAGTCCGGGGGCGGGTGGGGTTGGCTGCTGTTGCTGCTGGCGGTGGGGGGAGCAATCGCGGGCCTGCTGGGGTGGCGCAGACGGCTAGGCTATGCGCGGCCTATCTTGTTCTACGTGGCGATGGCGATAGTGGCCCTACCGCTAGAAGCCGCCGTGCTATTGCTGGTGGGGCAAGCCGCCGACCTCAGCTTCATCACCCTGCCCCGCGATTGGCTGGACCTCACCTGGTTCGAGTTCGGGGGGCTGATAGTGGCGGCGGTGGGGCAAGTGCTGCTAGGGATAGCGGTGGCGTTGCTATATCGGCGGGCGCATCGCGGTGGGCTGGCTGCTGGGCCACAGTATGCACCAGCGGCAGGGCAAATCGCGGTCTGGCAACTTCGCACCACCTTGCCCATCCCCCCCCGCGTGCTGTGGCAGGCTGGATACATCGCTGCCCTGCTGCTGGCCGCGCTACTGGTTATCGTCGCTGCCGCCATGTACGGGGTATACGGCTTCGCGCCCGACTTTCCGCCGCCCGATGCGGGGGGTACGCTAGCCTTGCTATACACATTGACCCTGCTGGCCGCCAATGCCCTGCTCGGCACCATCCTCACCCCACTGGCCGCGCTGGCCGCTTATCGCGTGTTTGGGCAACGGTGATACGATACTCCCACCCCCAGCCCCTCCCGGTGGGAGGGGAGTTGATTAGACGATTAGTGGAACGGGATGGTGATGGTGTCGCCGGGGAAGATGGCGAAACCGGGCTGGCACACCCCATGCGGGGCGGGTGATTGGCAAGGGTTGGCGGCGGCGATTTTGTCGGTGCTGGTGTCGGTCGCCTGTAGGTCGTTGATGATTTTGAGCAGATACTCGCCGGGCTGCACCTGCCACTTGACGTTGGGTGGGCTGTAACTGGGGGCGGGGATGTTGATGCTCTGGCCCGCTTGCAACTGGCTAGGGTGCAATATCACATCGTTGTTCGCGGCCATTAGCTGGCCGGTGTTCACCCCGAACTGTTGGGCGATGGTCAACATCGTGTCGCCGCCGTTGACCGTGTACTTGCGGATGCTGGCGGGGTTGTTGGCATTATTGTTCGGTGCGGGCGTTTTGGTAGGGGCGGCAGGCGGCGGTGCGGCGACAGTGGGCTGGCCGCCGCTGGGTTGGCCTCCCGTAACGC
>JBBSEE010000248.1:0-5024 GCA_038239995.1 Chloroflexia bacterium
CCCCCTCCAGCTTGCCAGCGGAGCGGTTCAAGGCACCCATCAGCCCGGCAAGTTCCACCGCCATCTGCTCGTTGGCTTCCATATCGTCGCGGTCGTCGGCCTCGGCTTCGATTATGTCCACCGCGATACCGTCAAGGCCAATCAGCCCTACCGCGTAAGCCCCTTCGATGCTCTCTACCGTGTTCTCCAAAATCTCATGCAGCCGCATCGCCATCGGATTACCCTCCTTTTCGCCTTGCCTCACGTTATGTTGAGTAGAGTATAGCAGAGGCGGGGGGAAAATGCAAGAGGGTATTTGGGCTACATCTCGCGGCGGCCCTCGAAGGCGCGGGTCAGCGTCACCTCGTCGGCGTACTCAAGGTCGCCACCCATAGGCAGGCCCCGTGCAAGGCGAGTGGTACGAATGGTGAGGGGATGTATCTGGCGTTGCAGGTACATCGCGGTCGCGTCGCCCTCAAGGTTGGGGTTGGTGGCAAGGATGACCTCCTCGATGTTGCCCTTGCGGAGGCGGGTCATCAGTTCGCTAATCTTCAAATCCTCGGCCATAATGCCTTCCAGCGGTGAAATCGCCCCGCCCAGCACGTGGTATGCCCCCTTGTAGCCGCCAGTGCGCTCGATTGCCAGCACGTCCAGCGGCTCCTCGACCACGCAGATGCGGCTGTGTTCGCGATTGGGGTTGGCGCAAATCGCGCAAGGGTCTTGCTCGGTGATGTTGTAGCAGACGGAGCAGAAGATGATGCGGTCGCGCATATCGGTCAAGGCCTCGGCAAGGGTCTCAGCCGCGTTACCGCTGCGGAGCAGGTAGAAGGTCAGACGCGCCGCGCTCTTTGGCCCGATGCCGGGCAGCTTGCTGAACTCCTCGATAAGGCGGGTAATTGGTTCGGGGGCAGGGGTCATATGCTCGGTTCTCACTTTCGCTCACCGGTTCGGTTTCTATGCCGGGTCAATGGCTAATTATACCATATTTGTGCCTGTGAGAGCAATTTTCCAGCAGGAGGTAAGAGTTCAGAGTGGTGGCAAACGGTTTTTTCCCGCGGTGCCCAACGCTGTTCCAGATTGTACCATATCGCAGAAGCTGTCTGAACCCTTACGGCTTGGCAATGCAGTTTATGTGCTGATACGGTATAATAGGCGGAGCAACTTCAGACTACCACCAGCAAGGAGACGTAATGGAGATTATTCAAGCGATTGTGTTGGGATTGGTGCAGGGCCTTACCGAGTTCATTCCGGTCAGCAGTTCCGCCCACCTCGTGATTGTGCCCTGGCTGTTCGGTTGGCCCGATTTCGGCCTCAGCTTCGATGTGATGCTGCACTGGGGCACGCTGATTGCGGTGCTGCTCTACTTCCGCAATGACTGGGTGCGCTACATCCGCGCCCTGTTCAGCGGCCTGCCCAACTTCTCGCCCACTGCAAAGGTGGGCCTCGTGGCGGGCAGCACTACCACTGCTGACCCCACCCCCGACATGGAGAGTGACCGCCGCGTGGCGTGGCTGCTGCTGATTGCTACTATCCCCGGCGCGATATTCGGGGTGCTGGGCGAATCGAAGATTGATGCGGCCTTCCACGAGGGCAACCTCAGCAGCGGGGGCATCTATGTTATCGGCGCGGCCCTGATAATCATGGGTCTGGTGCTAGCCTTGGCCGAGCGGATGCGACGGGGGGTGGGTAAGCTGCTGCCCCAAATCACTCTGCCCGACGCAGTGACCATCGGGCTGGCCCAAGCCTTGGCCCTCATCCCCGGCGTATCGCGCAGCGGGGCGACCATCACCGCGGGCCTGTTCCGCAACATCAACCGCGCTGCCGCCGCCCGCTTCAGCTTCCTGCTCTCAGCCCCCATCATCCTCGGCGCGGGGCTGAAGAAGATATATGACCTCATCAAAGACCCGGCGGGGAGCAACCCGTATAACCTCTCCCTTGTTGCCCTCGCTGCTGGCTTCCTCGCCGCCGCCATCTCCGGCTACCTCGCCATCGCCTTCCTGCTCAGTTACTTGCAACGCAACACCACCACCATCTTCACCCTCTACCGCGTGGTGGTGGGCCTGCTCATCATCGGCCTCGCCCTGTTCGGGTTGCGTTAAGCAAGCAGCACCCACCTAAATCAATTTGGCCGCGCATCGAACGTGTGGTTCGTAGGGGCGCAGATTTATCGCGCCCCGATGAAGCGCATCAACATCCGTTGGCGGCTGCCCCTTAGCTCCTTCAGCAGCAAAGATGCTGGCACAATTAGTGCTATAGCAACTTTCAAGAAAGGAGCTACTATCTATGAACGATGCGTTTCGCAAGTTTGCGAACAAGACTTCCGATATTGTCGGTTCGCCATGGTCCTTCATCGCCGCGCTGGTGATTATCGTGGTATGGGCGGTGACTGGCCCGCTGTTTGGTTTCTCCGACACATGGCAACTGGTGATTAACACCGGCACCACGATCATCACCTTCCTGATGGTCTTCCTCATCCAGAACACTCAGAACCGCGATGCGAAGGCCATCCACCTCAAGCTGGACGAGCTAATCAACGCCACCGAGGGGGCGCGGAACAAGTTGGTGGACTTGGAAGACCTCTCCGACGACGACCTTGCGGGGCTGAAGCAGCAGTTCGCGGCGATGCGTGAGCGCAGCAGCGCGGGTGACATTAGCGGTGAGAACGAACTTGCCAAAGCTGGTGAGCAAGCTGTAGAGAACGAGCAGAGCGAACGCGCAGGTGGGGTAGTGGCACATCGCTAGGCCGCCGCTTACTGCATCAGCCGACTTGCCACCGCTGCCGACAACCGACGCGGCATCAGCCGATTGCTCCATACCATCACCGCATTGAGCAGGCCCGGCACCACGCTGGACTTGCCGCGCACCATGCTGTCAATCCCGATGCGGACCACATCTTTGCTCTGCATCATCGCCCGCCGCTGATACCAAGTTGCCTTCTGCCCCGCGACCTTGAGGAAATCGGTGGCGGTCACGCCCGGTGACAGCACCGTGCAGCGTACCTTGGTGCGGCGTAGCTCGTAGTTCAAAGCCTCGCCGAAGTTCAGCACGAAGCTCTTGGCCGCCGAGTAGCTGGCGTATAGGGGGCTGGGCTGGTACGCGCCAATCGAGGCGATTTGCAGCACGAAGCCGAAGTTGCGCTTCACCATATCGGCGACGAACAGTTTGGTCATATGCACCACGGCCACGATGTCCAGTTCCAGCATATCATGTTCGCGCGGCCATGGGATGTCCAGAAACTTGCCGTACAGCCCATGCCCCGCGTTGTTGATTAGCACGTCAATCGCCTTGCCGTCCGCCTTCAGTTGGTCGTAAAGTTGCTGCGGCGCCTCGGCGGCCACCAAATCCAACGTGATAGTGTCCACCTCCACCTTGTGCTGGGCGGTAATCTCCGCCTTCAGCGCGGCTAGCAACTCGGCACGGCGGGCGACCAGCACGAGGTGGCAGCCCCGTGCCGCCAACTCGCGGGCGAAGTCCGCCCCCAACCCACCCGACGCGCCCGTTACCAGTGCGCGGCGGCCCCGCAATATCTCACCCTTCATCGTTGCTCCTCCATCCGCCTAGCCTATCTGTAAGCAATTTTACACATCAATGTAAAGTTCTTTACACATGGTGAAGAGAATATCGGGTATCATATGCGTGTCGGGACAAACCGCATTGCTTATTCTCGCCCCGACCAGCAATGATAACCTTCCTCCCCTTCTCCTCTCCTCTTCCGAGCGGGTGGGTAGACAGGAGAACCTCCGCCAAGGTTCCTGTCTCCTGCCCGTTCTTCATTTTACCCCGATACCGGGCCATAGTAAAGGGCGCAGCGATGCGCCCCATCATGCTGCAAGTTAAGATTGCCGCGGGGCTACTGCCCCCGCGCCGCGTTGCGTTTGTCTAGCTCCACCCGCAGCCGCGCTACATCTTCGCTTGCCACCCGTATCCCCCACTTGTGGGCGATGCTGCGGACCTCGCCCCGCTTCACCGCCCGCTGGATTGCGTGCTTGGGCACCCCATGTTCGCGGCTGGCCTCGGCCACGCTGAGGTAGCCTTCGGGTACGCTCTGCTGCTCATCGTTAGCCATGTGATTGCCTCCTTCACCTCTATGCTTGCTACATCACGATATAACTATTATAGCAGCTTTGACTATAAAGTTCAATCTCCCCCAACCGCCTAAAGCATGGGGCGCATCTTCGCTGATGCGCCCCATGCTTAATTCTACCTTCCATCTTCTACCTTCATCAAGGTGTCGTCACCCCCTTGTAGACGATTTGGGCCATCTGGTCGCGTTGGATGCTCTGGTTGGGTCGGAAGGTGCCGTCGGGGAAGCCATTGACCACATTCTTGTAGTGAGCGGTCTCGATAAACAAATAGAAGACGTTGGTGGGCGGCACATCGCTATACGTCTGCCCCCCACCCACTGGCGTGACCAGCGCATAGTGGGCGGCCAACACCACCAGCTTGGTGACTTGCCCGCGCGTAATCGCAAGGTTGGGCAAGAAGCAAGGGTAGGCCACACCGGCGGCGGCACACTGGGCGGCGGTATAGCCGTTCAGTATCCCCGCGTGATAAGCCGCCTCGATGTAGGGGTAAGCATAGTAGCTGCTGCCCACATCGGTGAAGTCGGGCACGGTGGGGGTGTAGGGGGCGATGCCAAATCCTAGCACCACCACTTTGGCGAACTGGCCGCGATTGGCGATGCCGCTTGGCCCAAAGTGGGTGGGGTCAACCCCATTGACCACCCCGCGACAGTAGAGATAGTGGATCGCCGTATAGAAGGGGTTGCCCGCGATGTCCACGAAGGGGTTGGGGCAGTCGGTGGGGGTGAGCGTCGGCGTGTTGGTGGCGGGCAGCGGCGTGTTGGTGGGCGAGTTCGTTGGAGTGCTTGGTGTGTTGGTGGGCGTATTGGTCGGGACGTTGGGCGTGTTCGTCGGCGTGTTGGTGCGAGTGATGGTAGGGGTGCTGGTAGCGGGGCAACTGACCGCCGCATGGAGGCTGACATCATCCACGTACATAAAGGTGTCATCGCCGAAGCCGTCTTGATGCACCAAGAACTTGATGCG
>JBBSEE010000249.1:0-5014 GCA_038239995.1 Chloroflexia bacterium
CCTGCTCTTGCCTCTAATTGTGCTTTCGCTGGCCTCGGTGGCGGGCTGGAGCCGCTTCCTCCGCGCCTCGATGTTGGAGGTGTTGCGCCAAGATTACGTGCGAACCGCGTGGGCGAAGGGCCTGAAGCAGCGCACCGTCATCCTCAAGCACGCGCTGCGTAACGCGCTCATCCCGCTGGTCACCCTGATGGCCCTCGCCATTCCAGCCCTGTTCGGCGGCGCAATCATCACCGAACGCATCTTCGCCTATCCCGGTATGGGCACCCTCTACTTCAACGCCCTCGGTAAGGATGACTGGCCGGTAATGATGGCCTTCCTGCTCATCTCCTCGGTGCTGGTGGTGGTAGCAAACATAGTAGCCGATATTGCCTATGCGGTGGTTGACCCCCGTATCCGAATTAGCTAAAGAAAGGGAGGCCTGTGATGGCTGTTGCAACGACCCTAGACCGCGAACAACTGGCAGTCGCCAAAGAAGAGAGCCAGTTGAGCATGACATGGCGGCGTTTCCGCAAGCACAAGCTGGCCGTAGTGGGCGTGATTGTGCTGGGTATCATGTCCCTGTTTGCGATTACCGCCCAACTGTGGACCCCCTTCGACCCCACCGTGCCCGGCTCGAATGCGGGGGCCGCTTACTACACCAACCCCGGTTACATAAATCCGAGCAATGGTGATACGTACATCCTCGGTACCGATGGCATTGGCCGCGATGTCCTTAGCCGCCTTGCCTATGGCGGACAAATCTCCCTCTCCCTCGGCCTGCTCGTCACCCTGCTGGTGGCGATGATTGGCATCGTGGTTGGCTCCATCGCGGGCTTCTTCGGGGGTTGGATTGACTCGCTGCTGATGAGGATAGTAGACCTCGTACTGTCTTTGCCCTTCCTGCCGATGCTGCTGGCCCTCAGCGTCATCCTCGGACCGGGTTACTGGACAATTGTGCTAATCCTGACCGCGTTCGGCTGGACCAGCACCAGTCGGTTGGTACGCGGCTCGATACTGTCACTGCGTAACCTCGACTTCGTGGAGGCCACCCGCGCCCTAGGAGCCAGCAACAGCCGCATCATCGTGCGTCACCTGCTACCTAACTCCCTCGCCCCGATTATCGTGGACGCTACCCTCAACGTGGGCGGCTTCATCGTCGCGGAGTCCTCGGTCAGCTTCCTCGGCTTCGGTATCAGCGAACCGGCCTCTAGCTGGGGCAATATGCTGGCTGGGCTGGAAGAAGTGGCCCGCCAAGCCCCCCTGCAACTCATCTGGCCGGGCCTGCTCATCTTCCTCACCGTACTGTCTATCAACTTCATCGGCGATGCCTTGCGTGATGCGCTCGACCCCCGCCTGAAGATGTGAACTTGTCTCCCCAATCACCTTGTGATGAGCGATGGGTGGATGACCACTCATTGCTCATCATAGTATTGCACCCCGTGCCAGTTGGCAGTTGACGGCATTGCAGTGGCGATGTATAATATCGGCTATCCAAGCGTATTGCGGTTAGCCGACCGATATTTTGACTACAGGACTAGCCGTGCAGCCTAGCGGAAGTGTTCTGCAATCTTTGGGAAGGAGCAAACATCTGGACGGGATAAATGACCACGGCGCGACCAGCGTCAAGGATGCCCCCCCGATGGACACGGTTGCCCCCGACGATGAACTGCTCAGGGTGGAGGGTCTGAAGACCTATTTCTACACCGAGGATGGTATCGTCAAGGCCGTTGATGGGATTGACTTCTCGCTGAAGCGGGGCGAGGTGTTGGGCATCGCCGGGGAGAGCGGCTGCGGCAAGAGCGTGACCTCCCTGTCTATCATGCGGCTCATCTCCCAGCCCGGCAAGATTGTGGCCGGGCATATTTGGTTCGACGGCAAGGACCTAGCCACTGCCAGCGAAGACCAGATGACCAAGATTCGCGGCAACCGCATCTCCATGATTTTCCAACAGCCCACTAGCTGCCTCAATCCCGTGTTTCGTGTCGGCGACCAGATAGTCGAGGTGCTGAAGGTACACAAGCGGATGAGTGACCGCGCCGCCAAAGACCGCGCCGTCGAGTTGCTCACTATGGTGGGCATCCCCTCGGCGAAGAAGCGGTACGATAGCTATCCGCACGAAATGTCGGGCGGGATGTGTCAGCGGGTGATGATTGCGATGGGGCTTGCCAACGAGCCGGAACTGCTCATCGCCGACGAGCCGACCACTGCCCTAGACGTGACCATTCAGGCCCAGATTCTGGAACTGATGAAGGACTTGAAGAAGAGCATCAACACCGCGATTATCCTCATCACCCACGACCTCGGCGTGATGGCGGAGATGGCGGAGCGGATGGTGATTATGTACGCGGGCAAGGTGGTGGAGCAAGGCGATACTTATAGCCTGTTCGACAACCCCAAGCACCCCTACACGCAAGGGCTGCTCGCCTCTATCCCGGTGCTAGGCCAAGTGAAGGAGCGGCTGGAGGTTATCCCCGGCACGGTGCCGAGCCTGCGTAATCTGCCGCCCGGCTGTCGCTTTGCCGCGCGTTGCCCCCGCCAGATGCCGGTTTGCATTGATGAAGAACCCGACTTGCTCAAGCTGCCCGACCGCTCCTCGCGCTGCTGGCTGTATCACCCCGCCATTGACCCCGACCCTACCGCCCGCGAAGAGCAGACTTTGGAACGACTGAACGCCTACCGTCAAGAGCATGGCATACCAGCGCCTGCGCCAGCTAGCAAGTAATCCCACAGTTAGGAGCAGATATGGCAACAGAGGTGAACGATACCAGCGTAAACCAGCTTGACGATACCGCCCCCGCGGATGGCCTGAAGCCGAGCGAGCCGGGGTCGGGGACGCAGCCCAAGAAGGAAGGCTTCGACGGCGGCACGGGTGATAGCACCGACTACATCATGCAGGTGCAGAACTTGCAGAAATACTTCCCGGTGCGCGGCGGGGTGCTTCAGCGGGTCGTCGGGCAGGTTAAGGCGGTAGATGGCGTGACCTTCGATGTGCGACGGGGCGAAACCCTTGGCCTCGTGGGTGAGAGCGGCTGCGGCAAGACCACCGTGGGCCGCACCGTGCTGCGCCTGCTCAACCCCACGGGAGGCAAGGTGCTGTTCGAGGGCCGCGATATGGTGTCGCTCAACGCCAGCGAACTGAAGAAGACCCGCCGCAATATGCAAATCATCTTCCAAGACCCCTACAGTTCGCTAGACCCGCGCGTGCCCATCGGCCAGAGCGTGGGCGAGGGCCTGCTGATACACGGGGTGAGCAAGGAAGTGCGCGAACAGACGGTGCGCGATATGCTGAAGCGGGTAGGCCTCCACCCCGAACACGCCCGCCGCTATCCCCACGAGTTCAGCGGGGGTCAACGCCAGCGCATCGGTATCGCCCGCGCCCTGACCATGCACCCCTCCTTCATCGTGGCCGACGAGCCAGTCTCCGCGCTGGACGTGTCCATCCAGAGCCAAGTGCTGAACATCCTCAAGGACTTGCAGCGCGAGTTCAAGCTCACCTACCTGTTCATCGCCCACAACCTCAGCGTGGTGGAACACATCTCCGACCGCGTGGGGGTGATGTACCTCGGCAAGATGGCCGAGCTAGCCGACCGCGACGAACTGTTCAACAACCCCCGCCACCCCTACACGCAGGCGTTGCTCTCCGCTATCCCCATCCCTGACCCGCGCATCCGCCGCGAACGCATCATCCTGAAGGGTGACGTGCCTAGCCCCCTGAACCCACCCAGCGGCTGTCGCTTCCATACCCGCTGCTGGCTGGCCCAGCAAATCTGCTCCGACCAAGAACCGGAATGGCGCGACATCGGCAGCGAAAATGGCAGCGGCCACCAGCACCTCGTCGCCTGCCACTTTGCCGAGCAGACTAAGACAAAGGGTCTGGCACAGGAAATTAAGGAGCAAATCGGCCTAGAAACGCAGGTTTGAGGTTTGAGGCTTGAGGTTTGAGTTGAGACGCTGCTAACGCAGCGTCTCGTTTTGTGTTGGGGCGGAGAAGAGTGGGCCAGCGGATGCGTAAAAACGGGGTAACATCATCGCCGCTGCCGCGCCTCATCGCGCACCTGTTGCAGGGGAAGTAGCTCGGCGACCGCAAATCGCGGCGGGGTACTGCCCGCCACCGGGCGGAGGCGCAGACAGGTGGGGAAGTAGCCCATCCGCCCATGCAACTCGGCCAGCAGCAGCACCGCTGCATAGTTCAGGGCGGGGGGATTGACCACGATGCTCTCGGTCTGCCACTGGGCGGGGGTCAGCCCGGCGCGGTCTACCAAAGCGACAATCTGGGACAGCATCGGCTGCTGCAAGTCCAACTGGGTGGGCACCTCGACCACCGTCGGCGGCGGTTCACCCGTCAACGCGGCCAGAGCCGCCAACTGGCTGTCGCTGATGGGGTGTGAGAAATTAAGGAGTAGCATTGGCTATCACCCTTTGCCTATCCGTCAAGTCGTTCATTTCTATCAACCAGCCCGGCTGAGGGGCGGCTCCAGCGGTTTCTACCGCGGTAATTGCATTTAGCAAGGCTCTGCCGCTGGGGGTTATTTCGTTAGTATCATCTTGATTTCTCTTCACGTAACGTGGGTCCAACTTGTTGAGGTAAAGTCTTATTAGGACTTCCACATTTATAGATGCGAACAGTGAAGGGTACTTTTCTTGCAAGTCTTCCAGCAATTTTGGTGCTGTTAGAGCTACAGTGCTATTTGCCAGCACATTGAATACCGCGGTAAGCTCTTGCTCCATTGACACCCGCAACGGGGGTATATCAAACCAAAACGAAGGGTCAGTTACAGGAACTGGCGGGTTCAAACACTTTAGCATTTTTTTGTCCGCATCACTGCTGTCCACATAAGTGTAGTAAGTTCTGCCTACCGTGCCCATTAGGTAAGTTGCGGTTAGCATCGCCATGTTAACGATGTTGGTCGCACCGGTCACATTTACCCATGTTTGGGTGCCTCTATCATTTTTCGGCACTAGCCAACGCAAAACCTCGAGAGTTCGATGTAGGTCATACATATAATCGCCCTTGTTTATAAGCCCACAGTAAATC
>JBBSEE010000250.1:0-5013 GCA_038239995.1 Chloroflexia bacterium
CACTGACGGCAACGGTGACGCGGTATACGCCACCCGTAGCGGGCTGCCCTACTGGCACGGGGAGATAGGCTGGCAAGGAGCAGGCTGGCCGGTGGAGCTAATGGCTTACCTAGTGGCTACCATGTTCCCATTGGGGGGTAGAGCGAGCATCTACGGACTAGCTACGTACAAGCCTGATACCGCCTCTCCTTATGGTCGGGTGTTCCAATCCGCGTTCTGGGATTGCACTATCGAACTGCCCAGCATTAGCGAACCGGCTTTGCTGTTCGGGGGGTGGTTGGGTACCATCAAAATCAACGCGGCGACGTGGAGGTTGACATGACCAACACCCTCGTTGACCAGCAGGCCCGCACCAACGCGCATGACCAAGAGATACGCCTCAAGGTCTATGTGTCGTCCACTACCCGCAGCCAATACTACGATATGAGCCAGTTTTACAACGGCTCCAATGTAGGTACGGGCACGGGCAGCAATTGGATTGACATCACCGCTGATATAGCGGACAGCCTGACCATAGACGTAGGGGAGCGCACATGCCGTCTATCCATACGCGGGTGGCGGTGGGACAGCACCCGTGAGGGCCGCGCCGACCCGCCGCTGATACTGGTCAAGATGTACGCAGCGGCCAGCGGCAACAGTTCGATAGCCGATTACCCCAGCAAGGTGCTGGGCCTCGGCTCCACCCTGTCCGCATACTACAAGCTGGACACCACCGCAGATAACAGCGGGCGCGGGCATACGCTGAACACCATTAGCGGCACCTCGACTGTGGCTGGGCTAGTCGCGTCGGGCGGCCTCGCTCGCACCTTCAACGGCTCCTCCGACTACATGGCCACTGGAACTTACGGCGCACCTACTAACTCGTTCACCTTCGGTTCATGGGTGAGCGGCAGTAGCGGCGGCATTATGGAGTGGGCCGAGGCGGGGTACGGCTCGTGGGACAGGTCGATCTGGATAGACCCCAGCACAGGCAAGCTGACTGGCTACATCTACCCCACGTTTAGCGGCGGCATTGTGGGTACTACCGACATCCGCGGGGCTTTGCACTTCGCCGTGATGCGGATTGACACCATCTTGAACAAGACCGCCCTGTTTGTGGATGGGGTGAAGCAAATCGAAAGCACTGGCTCCGCTGCGTTTATGGGTTACTCCACACCGTTTCTCAATGTGGGGCGGGCGAAGGGCACTGGCAGCCTGATGTATTACAACGGCACGCTCGATGACCCGTTCGTCTTCCTATCCGCCCTCACCGACGGGCAGATATTGGACTTGTACAACACTGGCGTAGACAACGGCTACCGCGACATCTTTGTGGGGTACTTGGGTCGGGGTGGGGCAGTCACGCTACTCTGGCAATCCAACCTATTCGACCAGAATGCAGAAGGCGAGAGCGCATACCTCAGCAAGATGCTGATGCGCTCCGGCAAATATGGGCCGGTCAATTTGGCAAAGGGCAAGACCGCTTCCATGTCCAGTGTGCTACTCACGCCGTCTGCAGAATGGCCGCTAGAACGCTTCACCGGCGGCTCCTGTGGGCCGGACAAAGCGGTGGACGGCGAACCTTTCGACACCGTAGCGATTGCCAACACCGCGCCGATGTTGGACGGGGACTATTACTCCGCCCTAGCCCCAGGCGCGACCCGCAACGCTGACCGCAACTACGTGATTAACGAGGTGTTCAACGGCGGCGAGACCGGCCCTGACGTAACCATCCCCGCCTATGTAGAGATTATGCCGTCGCTAGCGGCTCACTATAACCGCGCGGGGACGCGCAATTTGGGCAACATACAGGGGTACGATGCCACCTATATGCCGGGTGGCAATCCGGGGATGGTGTTCTTCCACGACAATGGACAGGCATGGTCGCTCGTCACCTCGCCCGTTACGTTGCCCTTCTCCCCCTTCCCCAACAATCAGCAAGTACTACGCTCCTCACAGAGCGGGCGCATCACCGCTGGGGGCAAGATTATCCTGTCCCCTTACCTCAACGCCAACAACGAGGGCACGGTCATCCCCATGCCCGGTTGGAATTACCGGCTGGTGATGTGGCTGCGGGCTAATCTCCCCACGGACAACGCCCGCCACTACTTGCGTTATCGCGCATTGGGTACCGGCAACTGGACATACCTACAGCTAACCGGCGCATGGCAGCAAATCAGTGTGGAAGCAGACGCGACTACGGTCAACAACCCTGCGGACAGCTTTTGGGCGTTCGACTTTGGGGCATGGACCAACAGCGACAGCAGCGGCCAGAACGACGCAAGCATCAGTTACATTGATATAGCACGGGCGCAGCTTTATCAGGGGGCACCGATAAAGGGCGAGTTCAACGCCTACATGGAAGCCAACTATGGCAGTGGGGACTACGGCCTCGGCACGTTGCGGCTCAAAGTGCGTAACTCGGCGGGCGCACTGCTACAGGACGTTGACCTCAGTCGCGCCACCACCGATACCCGCACGAAGGGGCTGCAATCTATCATCCTATCCCCCTCCTCGGCGGCTCTAACCGCGCGATTCGCCCAGATGAGCGCGACTGAGCCTAAACCGATTATCATTGACACCAACGACCTGTTCCCCGGCATTTGGTTCGACCCCTCCGCCCCCGCCACCACCCTGAACGGGGCTATCAACAACAGCGTTACCACCATTACGGTAGGCGGCACCGCTGGTTTCTCGGCCACTGGCACCATTCAGATTGACAATGAGGACATCACCTACACCGGCACCACAGGCACCACCTTCACTGGCTGCGTGCGCGGAGCGCATGGCACCACCGCAGCCAGCCACTTGAACGCCGCGCCGGTAGGCTACCAATCCACCGTTGCCAGCCTAGAGCTATACAGCGCAGCGTACACCGACGTGATACGTTGCGATTACCCTAACGACCCCGGTTGCCAGCCCAACGGCCAGATGCTTATTACCCATGTGCCCCTCAAGACCCACGATATCCTCACCCTTGACAAGTCGGCGCGGCCTGCGACCACTAGCTACGGTTCTTACACGGATGTGTTCCCTTCCAACGCTAATTACAGCTATCAGCGCAAGCCGGGCATCTTTGGTTCGTGGGCGCAGAACATCTACCCCAGCCCCGGTGTACCCAGTATGGGTAGTGCCCGCGAGGTGTTGATGGTAGACCTCGGCACCTTCGTTTACGCCGCCACCAACGCGAATATGAGTACCACTGACACTCAGTTCGAGGTAGACAATCCCGACCATGTGCCGATGAACGGCATCATCAAGATAGACTCCGAATATATGCGCGTCACCGCTCTTCAGAGTGCGACCGTCACGGTCGTGCGTAACGTGACCGTGCCCAGCACCCCGCCAGTAACCGGCACACTCGCCACCCACGCAGCGGGAGCAAACATCATCCCGATGCTGCCCGATGCGTTGCCCGCGACTACATGGCATCAACAGACCCTCAACCGCGTAGCGGGGGTGGTCATCAACCGCAAGGATGGGATGAGCGCGGTTCACGATGCGACCGTGATGTACGCCACCACTGCCGCTGCTATCCCGACAGCGGGGGGCAACTGGGAATATTCAACTGGCTGGACGCTGTTCCGACGCATCTCCGGCAACGCGGCCACCAACATTGTACTACTCGCCCCCGGCAACACCGTCGGCGCACCTATCTACCCCCCCGCGCAGGGCTTCTGGGACGACCCCAGCCTTGTGGGGATAGAGGCGCGGGAGATGTGCATCATCGTCAATCAAATGGGCTACCGCCCCGACCGTCCGACCGTGCGTGACCGGATGAAAATTAACGAATTCCAAGTCATCGAGCGGCCCGTCAATTCGGGTAGTCAGGGCAACCACCAGTCGGGTAGCGGCGTCAACAACCTACGCGACTTGTTCGGCTACATCTGGTGCGGGGACTATGGCACATCCATCTCCCACCCCGCCGCCGAGATGAACGCAAGGTACAAGCCCTCCGCCTCGTTTCAACTGGTGGGGGTGCCGTTCAGCGGCGATATCACCTTTCGCCAAGACAGCTTCAGTGGCGCATTCGACAAGCTATGTTCGATAAGCGGGCTAGACTGGAAGATTAACCGCTGGTGCCAGCTAGAAGTGGACTTCGACAGGCACAGCGGGTTGGGCATCGCCCCCGGCCAAACCCCAGTGTTCGACTTCAACCAGAACAACATCCGCCAGGCCTCAATCACTCAAGAGGTACAGCACCAGTGCAGCCAAGTACGAATGAGCGGCAAGGACTATGCGGGACGTACTTACCAAGCCGTCTACCCCGCCCGGCCAGACAAGGAAGGTAAGCCCATAGAGGCCAGCGGCCTCATCGTGCTATCGCAGGATGCGCTCAACCGAATGTGCAAGGCGCGATACAACAAAGAGAACCGCGACTGGACAGTAGTCGTCACAGTGGGGACTTGCGAGTGGCTACAGAAGGGCCAGCTTGTCACCCTCAACTGGGCGTTCGATGCCAGCGGCGTGACCTTTACCGGCGAAGTATTCGCCGTGGCTAGCTGGCAGTATGGTTTCTCGCAGCAAAGCGAGGTTTGGCAGCTACAGACCACCATCAAGCTTGAACAAAGGAAACTGGTGTGAGTATCCTAGATGATGCGGTTGCCAACCTCGTCGCCGCAGTTGACGACAAATATCAGCAGACCCCCATCCCGGTCAACGTCACGATTGATAACGTAGACGGTGCGGGCAACGGCACGGGGCATGATGCGTTCGGCACCAGCTACCAGCTTGCGCCCGCCCCCGGCCTGAAGCTCATTGCGGGGGCGACCGCCAACGGCGGGATTGACCGAGGGCAGAACGTCAACGCTACAGTTGTAGTTACCGCGATTAACCCGCTCGGCTCCGGCAACCAGAACGCCAATGCTCCTACCTTGCCCGCATTGGTAATCAGCGGCACTCCGATTTTGAAGTTGGATAGTGCCCAACCGCCGGTGGACGGCCACTTTAGTGTGACCGCCCTCATGAACGTGCAGCAAATCGGCGACCAATATAACCCGACTGGCTATACCCTCGCGCTGTACCGTGCCGACC
>JBBSEE010000251.1:0-4973 GCA_038239995.1 Chloroflexia bacterium
CCCGGCCCCGCGACCTCAGCGATGTGATTGCCGACTACGCCCGCGCGGTGTTCAAGTGGTACAGTGAGCTTGAGCCGGTGTCACGGGCGTTGGGGACATCGGCACTGCTGGGCCTGTTCGCCGCCCTGATTGCCTCGCTGGCAACGCGGGGCAGCGACCTCTCGCCCCGCGCTCGTCGCGCATGGGTGGCGGGCAGCGGCAGCGCGGTGTTCATTGTCGCGGTCATCTTCTTCATCATCTGGGGCAAGGATGGGCCAAGCATCAACGTCATCGGCCTCGGCCCGCTCGGTCTGGTGCTGATGGCCCTCGCGGTGGGCGGGCTAGTCACTGGCGTGGCGGTATTGACCGCCCGCACTATCGCCCCTGCCCCGGTGTCGCTGGCGACCACCGCTGAGGAGCGCAGCCTGAACTCGGCCCAGAGCAGCCGTCGCGCCATCGAGCAAGCGGCGGCGGGCAACTATCGTGATGCGATTCGCTACCTCTACCTTACCACCCTCATCCTGCTGGACGAGCGCAACCTGCTCCGCTTCGACCATTCGCTGACCAACCGCGAATATCTGCTCACCCTCGGCCAGAGCAAGCTGGGCAATCTGCTCCGCCCCATTGTGGACACCTTTGACCAAACTTGGTACGGCCACACCGACCCCAGCCGCGAGGAGTACGACCGCTACTCCGGCCTCGTCGAGCAGGTGCGACAGGTGCAGGTTTGAGGTTTGAGGTTTGAGTTAGGATTGAGGTTGGCGTAGGGGCGCAATTTATTGCGCCCAGCCGAAGTGCATCACCGTGCATCGGGGGCTTAGAATCGCGGAAAACGCGGATGGGGGCGGAAGACGCGGAAGGCTTGACGTAGGGGCGAATCGCATCCGCCCTGTCGACTTAGAATCGCGGAAAACGCGGATGGGTGCGGAAAACGCGGAAGGCTTGACGTAGGGGTGGGTGACACTCGCCCGACCGAAGCGCATCTATGGACCAGCCAGCGGATTAGGTGCAGCGGAGCAGTGGAGACAACGGACATTCGTTTTTACGCATCCGTTGGCTAGTAGTCAGAAGGGCGAATGCAGCCTGCCCCTACAGCACACCCGTAACCACCATTTACCATTTACCATTCACCATTCATCACTCATCGCTCATCACTATCGCGCCTATGTCCAACCCACCGACAACCCGAACCCAGCTCAGTGGCAACCTCCGCACCGTATTGGTGGTGGGGGGGTTGCTGATGATTATCTTCCTGCTCACCTTCGCCCTAAACCCACCCGCCGATAACGGACAGGACAACAGCGCGGGCAGCAGCCACAACGCGGCTCAGAGCGGGTCGCTCGCCCTCTATTTGTGGCTAGGCACGGTCGGCTATCAGCCCACCCGCATCGAATACAGCGGCTTCGACATCCCCGCCCCCGCCACCACCCTATTCGTGATTGAGCCGCTCCATGACCTGAGCGCGGGGGAGAGCCAGACCCTGCGCCAGTGGGTGGATAGCGGCCATACCCTCATCTGGGCGGAGACTGGCGTAGACCCTAGCCGCTTGCTGCGCGACCTGCACATCAGCCTCACCTATCATGGCTCGCTCCAGAAGCAGGCCAGCGTGGTGCAGCCGCTCACCAACCCGACCGTGAACACGGTGCAGGTGAACACCAGCTACAGCATTGACCTGAGCAAGCACCCCGATGCCACTGTGTACATCGGCAGCAAGGAGCAGCCGCTGCTGGTGGGTTTGACCGAGGGCAAGGGGCGCATCTACCTCACCTCTGCCCCCTACCTGTTCAGCAACGAGGGGCTGGGGGCGGCGGATAATGGGCGGCTGGTGCTTAACCTGCTGGCCGCCACCCCCGACGGCAGTGTCATCGCGGTGGACGAGGTACATCACGGCTACGTCGGCAGCGAAGACTTGGCGGGCGAACTGGTCAACCGCCGCTGGGGTTGGGGGGTGCTGTATGGGGTGGGGCTACTCGCCTTGTACTGGATACTGAGCGGGCGAAGGTTCGGGCGCATCGTGCCGCTCGTCCCCCCCGACACCCGCCGCTCGTCCGCCGAGTTCGTCAGCGCAGTGGCGAGTATGTTCCGCCGCGCCGGTCGCCGCGCATGGGTGGTGGAACACTATCGCACCACGCTCCGCGCCGACCTTGCCCGCCCCTTCGCCCTCGACCCTCGCCTCCCCACCGACCGCTTTGCCGCCGACCTCGCCCGCCTCAGCCCCCGCCCCCTCGACCTGCCCCTGCTCCTCGGCGTGCTGCGTCAACTCGATGCCGGGGCGGGCCACGAACCCTACAGCGAAGCCGCCCTGCTCGACCTCGAACGCCGCATCCGCACGGTGCGCCAGATGGTGCTAGGTTTAGCCACTTGACATTACCACTCACCTTCTACTAGAATAGCGATAACCCAAAATAGGGGGAGGGCGCAGCAATGGGCGGGGTGGGCAGCATCAACGTGGGCGACATCCACGATAATCAGGGGGTCATCGTCATCGGCAGTGGCAACACCGTGCTGGTGCGTAACCTTGCCGCCTTCACCCGCGCCTTCCTGCCGATTACCCCTGCGCTGATTGACGATAAGCGGCGGCAATATTACCACGTTTGGAACATGGACGAACCGGAGTGGCCCTTCTTCGACAAGGACTGGCAACACGCCGAGGACATCCCCCGCAAGCTATACTACGAGCTATTCACCCGCATCACCCACCCGCCCGACCCCGCCCGCAACTATCTGCAACTGGTGGTGGCCGAGAACGGCACGGGCAAGACCATGCTGCTGATGCGCCTCGCCGCCGACCTCTGCCGCCAGCCGGGCTACGGGGTGTTGTGGCTGCAACCCACCGTGCGCGACGATGCCGCCATGTTCGTGGACCAAATCACTGATGTGGCCCAGAAGCTAGGGGCGGGGCACAAGCTGTTCGTGATGGTGGATGATATGCTCACCATCGCCAAGATGCCCATCTTCCTGCGCCAGTTGCGGATCATCGAGGGCCAGCCCGCGCAGGTCATCGTGGTGGGGGCAGCCCAGCCGGGCGATTTGGACAACAGCTACGCCAACCCCGCCGACATCTACATGGCAATCGCCAACTTCGGCCCGCCCGACCCCACCTCCGACCTGCCCCTCGCCCCCTTCGACGAGGATGAGTTGCGCCTGCTCACCCGCTTGCTCGATGATAACGGCCAACTAGTCGCCCGCTTGCCCCGCCCCATCGTGTGGGACAAGGATAGCGTGGTCAACACCCTCGGCGGCCCTCTCAACCCGCCGCTCACCGATTACACCCTGCTGCACCAGCCGCGCCAAGCGATGTGCCTGCTCACGCGCGGGGTGACGATTAGCGAACGGGTGGAGCGCAAGCTAACCGAGATGCAGGGGCAGGGCGATTTCCGCCAGCCCACCCAGCGCAACGCCATGGTCAACCTCTACGATGAGGTCATCCTGCTGCACCGCACCGGCACCCCCGCCAGCCGCGCGTGGCTGGAAGCAGCCACCCAACGCGACCCCCAACTGGCCGTCGCCCTGAACGCGGTCTACACCCAGCAGTACCCCACCGCCGGGGTGATGGACGTGCGACCTGACCAGAGCATTACCGCCACCCACCCGCTCGACGCGCAGGCCGCCTATGCCCTGCTCCACCCCGACCCCCAATCGCAACGTGCCGCCTATGCCGGGATGTTGGGGGTCGCCCCGCTGGGGGCGCAATCCAACGTGCTGGGGATGCTGCATGGGCTGCTGGGCAGCAACGCCTCGCCCGCCTTTGCCCAAAACGTCAACTTCGTGCGCGGGATATTGGGCGATGCGGGGGGCAAGGTGCAGCAGCTAATCGCTTCCGCCAACCCCTACCAACTGGGCAGTGGCTGGTCCAGCATCTATCGGCGCATCGGCGACCTCCAGAGCGCGACCCAGATGGCGACTACGGTGGTCAATCAGGGTGGGCTGGCCCAAGATGTCGGCCCCGCCTACTACAATCGCGCCCTCGCCCATCAAGCGGCGGGGCAGCCCAATGCAGCAGCGGCGGACTTTGCCAAAGCCAGCGAACTGTTCAACCTGCCCCCCAACACGCTCATCCCCCCCTTGCAGCCGCCGCCCCCGCCGCCGCATACGGTTGTTACTACTACGACCACCACCACGACTACCGGCGAACTGCTGGGCGGCAAGCTGCTGATTGGTCTGCTGCTGCTATTGCTGGGCGCGGGGGCAGTGGGCGTGTGGGTATTGAGCGGCGGCCCCGGCCCTGGCCCCGTCACCCCCACCCCGGTCCCGCAAGCTAATGCCACCGACACTCCGCGCCCCGGCCAACCCACCGACACCCCGACCCCCAATCAGCCCACTGATACGCCGCGCCCCAACGATACGTCTATCCCCACCAACGCCAACGCGGAATTGCTGAAGCGGGCGGTTGCCAATATGCAGGTAGCCACGAGCTACCATATCGTGTCCAGCCAAGTCAACGCCGACGGAAACGCTAGCATCTCTGGCGATATTGACGTAGCCAACTCGACCAGCACCTTGCTCATCAACGGGGGAGGCAATGAGACCCGCTATATCATCATTGGCAAGGATAGCTATAGTAGCACAGATGGCGGCAATACTTTCATCAAAGACAACGCTAGGATAGCGTCAGGCCCTATCAACTACGTGGATAGGGTGAAGAAGATATGGAGCAGCTTCACCCCGCAGAGCATTGACCGCGCGGGCGACACGTTGAAGGATGCCAACCCCCCCACCTTCCCGATTGATGGCACCGATACCAAGCATATATCTGCACCTGCCGACCGCATTTTGGAGAGCAACGTGGATAGCGCGGTGAGCAGCTTCAATCAACCCAACAATGAGGTCGAGTTCTGGGTTGTCCCCGATGCCGCCCCCACCGTGCTACAGTTGCATATTCACACCACCGCAGGCGGTGTTCAATCGGTCAACTTCCGCTGGAGCAACATCAACCAGCCGCTCAACATCACCGCCCCGCAGGTTGCCAAGCCGACCGACACCCCCCCCCCCCC
>JBBSEE010000252.1:0-4967 GCA_038239995.1 Chloroflexia bacterium
GCGCGTCGCGGGTGGCGCGGAAGGCATCTAGCTTCTGCTCATCGCTGCCCTCGACGGCAGCGGGGTCCTCGAAGCTCCAATGGATGCGCTCCACCTGCGCGGGGAAGACCGGGCAAGACTCGCGGGCATTGTCGCAGACGGTGATAACGTAGTCAAACTCTTGGTCGGCAAGGCTGTCAACGTGCTTGGGGTGTTGCTGGCTGATGTCTATGCCCCGCTCCTTCATCGCCGCGACCGCGAAGGGGTTGACGCAGGGGGCAGGTTCGGTGCCGGCGCTCTGTACCGCGACCCGACCCGCGCCCAACTCGCGAAACAGCCCCTCAGCCATTTGGCTGCGGGCGGAGTTGCCGCTGCATAGCACCAGCACACTTACTGCCTGCCGCACGGCGGTGGCCTCGACGAACTCTTTGTTGGTACTTTGCAGATTATTAAGTCGCCTTTGCTCAACGTGGCGGGACTCAAGATTATGGCGCAAGTTGGTGAAAGCACGAATGCGGTTCTCCATCCCCACAAACACGCGGCGGAAGGCGCGTAGCTTCGCTTCGTCGCTCCCCTCCATCGCCGCAGGGTCTTCAAAGCTCCAATGGATACGTTCAGGGTCGTTAGTAAAGACGGGGCAGAGGTCTTCCTCACAAGTGGTGATTACGTAGTCAAAATCTTGGTCAGCATATACATCCATATGCTTAGGATACTGGTCGCTAGGGTCAATGCCCCGCGCTTTCATCACCTGTACCGCCAGCGGGTGGATGTGTTCAGCAGGCTTGCTGCCCGCGCTGAACACCGCAAAACGGTCGCCGCCTATCTTCCGCAGCAATCCCTCAGCCATCTGGCTGCGGGCTTGGTTGTGGGTGCAAAGGAACAGCACCCGAATTGGTTGGTCGGCCATGGTAGGGCCACCTTTCTGACTACTGATTTGCGAACTAGCGGACGAGACAAGTGGGAGTTTAGCGTTGAATTGAACGACAGGTGCGCCGCGACTGTACACATCGGCAAGCAGACCCTGCACCTGACCTAGCCGCACCCGGTCGAGGGTGTAGTACGACCAGATGCCCGCGCGGGTGCCATTGACCAACCCCGCCTCACGCAGGATGCCGAGGTGGTGCGAGATAGTCGGTTGCCCCTTGTCGAACTGGGCGGTGATGTCGCAGACGCAGACCGGCTCATCATTGTTCGCCAGCATATTGATGATGCCCAACCGCGTGGGGTCGGCTAGAGCAGACAGCAGGCTGGCGTAATCGCTGAGAGTGCTGCTATCGAGGTTGCCGCCGTTGCCGACCGTGCAGCAGGCGGCGGGGCGGGTGCGGGTGTAGGTCTTCATAGGGGGATTATAGCACATCGCATCGAAGTTTGTCAATATGTCGTCTTCTCAAGATTCGTGCATAACCTTGTTGACATAATGCCACGCCTGTGCTACAATTAGCGTGCATCAGCAGGATGGCACACAAGGGGCGGTGGTGAGATGATGCCAGCTAGACCAGACGAAGAAGTGACCAACACGGGGGCGGAGCCAACCGCGCCGCTTGCCATGCCCCTCAGCCGCGAGGATGAGCTTGACGTGCTGGTGCGGGCACGTTACCCACTGCTATACATCGTGTCGTGGGAGGAGCAGCGGGTGGAGGCGACCCTACGCCGCATCTGCATCCGCCGCAGCAAGCATCTCTATTCTTGGAGCGTGACCGAGGGGATGAGCAGCTTGGACGGCCCCGGCCCCAGCCCGATTGACCCCGCCGCCCGCGACCCGATGCAGGCTCTCGAACACATCGCCGCCGCCCGCGAGTCCGCCATCTTCATCCTCAAGGACTTCCACCCCTACATCGAAGACCGCCCCGGCACCAATAACCTGACCGTAATCCGCAAGCTGCGCGACATCGCCGCCCAACTGAAAGAGCAGCCCAAAACGGTGGTCATCCTTGCGCCGGTGCTGCGCTTCCCCCCGGAGTTGGAGAAGGAGATTACCGTCTGCGACTACGCCCTGCCGGGGCTGGACGAACTGAACATCGCGCTGGAGCGGGTGATTGGCTCGGTGCGGCGCAGCCTGAAGATCGAACTGAGCGACGATGAGCGGCAAGCGATACTTCGCGCCGCGCAAGGGCTGACCACGGGCGAGGCGGAGAACGCCTATGCCCGCTCCCTCGTGCTGACCCGCCGCTTGGATGTGGCGGTCGTAGTAGCAGAGAAGGAGCAAATCATCCGCCGCAGCCGCATCCTCGAATATTACAATGCGGTGGAAGGGCTGGATGATGTGGGCGGCTTGGACCAACTGAAAGTCTGGCTCCGCAAGCGCAGCATCGCCTTCAACGAGGAGGCTCGCCGCTTCGGGTTGCCGGAGCCGCGCGGCATTCTGCTGCTGGGGGTGCAGGGCGGGGGCAAGAGCTTGGTGGCGAAGGCGGTCGCCAGCCTGTGGAAGCTGCCCCTGCTCAAGCTAGATTTGGGCAAGGTGTTCAGCGAACTGGTGGGCAGCAGCGAGGAGAATATGCGGGCCGCCCTGCGTACCGCCGAGAGCGTCGCCCCCTGCATTCTGTGGCTGGACGAACTGGACAAGGGGCTGGCGGGTATCAGCAGCAGCGGGCGTAGCGATGCGGGCACAACAGCCCGCGTGTTCGGCTCCTTCCTCACGTGGATGCAGGAGAAGACCATGCCGGTGTTCGTGATTGCCACCGCCAACAACGTCACCAGCCTGCCGCCGGAAGCGGTGCGGAAAGGCCGCTTCGACGAAATCTTCTTCGTGGACTTGCCCACCCCGCCAGAGCGGGAGGCCATCTTCGCCATCCACCTGCGTAAGCGTCGGCGCAACCCCGACAAGTACAGTCTCAACCGCCTTGCCGACGTGGCGCACGGCTTCAGCGGCGCGGAAATCGAGCAGGCGATTATCTCGGCCCTCTACGACGCATTCGAGGCAGGCCGCGACCTCAGCGATGAGGACATCGTGAAGGCGATACGTTCGACCGTGCCTCTGTCGGTCAGTATGCGCGAAGATATTACCAACTTGCGGAACTGGGCGCACGCGCGGGCGCGGAGCGCATCTACCCCTATTGGGTAGATTCAAAGAAGATGTAGATGTAGGGGCGTGATTTATCACGCCCAATCAAAGGCTGAAATGATGATTGCAGCATACCAGAAGCACGAGCAGGTGGTGGAGCGCGTGGGAGGGGCGGCGGGGCTAGCCTTGCTGGTCTACCTCAGCGGTCTGCTGGAACTGTACCCCCCAGAGTGGCGGCTGGTGGTGCCGATTGGCATCTTCCTCGTGGGCAGCTTTGCCCTGCCCGCCGCCTACATCCTCAGCGTAATAGCGATTGCCTACCCGCTGGCTAGCCTGTCCATCTACCTCGCCGCTCTGTTCCTCGCCCTTGCGATTATCCCCATGGCCTATGCCCTGAACAACATCTGGGCGGTGCTGTTCATCTGTGCCGCGCCCTTCCTGAACACCTTCGGCCTCGCTTTCGTCGCCCCGCTCGCCGCTGGGCTGCTGATGTCGCGGCGGGAGGGGTTGCTGGTGGGAGGCGGCTCGTACCTATCCCTATGGATGATAGGGGCTTACACCTACCCACCGGACACTGCCCACCTGCACGGCCCGATTGATGCGCTGCAAGGGCGGTTCGGGGGGGCGGGTTCATTCGAGACGATTGGCAAAATCCTCAACCCTCTTGCCCCCAACTCCAGTGCATTGCTGAACAACATCCTCCACCTTGCCATCTGGGCGGCGGCTGGGTATCTGTGCGCGATTGCCACTGATTATGGGGCGCAGCGGGCGGAGCAGGTTGCCAGCCTCAACTTGGGCAATGATGAGCGCGATTGGCGGTACGCGCTGGGGCAACTCGGCTGGCACGCGCTCTTCCCCCTTGCCGCCGGCGGGGCGATACTGGTGTTGGGCCTCAGCCTGATGCCCGCACTGCTCAATCAGCCGCTTGCCAACCTACGGGCCGACCTGCTAAACTATGGCACGTCCGTACTGCTGGGCGGGCTGGTCGCGCTGACCCTCTGGCTGCTGCTCTGGTATCTACGCCAGCCGCTGCCGATTGCCCCCCAGCGCATGGCAACGATGACGGCTGCCCCGCGTCCCGCTCCCACGCTCCCGCCCGTGAGCAAACCGACCACTAGCACCATCGCTGCGACTATGCCCGCCACCCCCAGCCCACCGCCTGCCCCTCTGCCCCGCCCCGAAGCGAGCGAACGGGTGATTATGATTGAGATAGATTAAGTGAGCCTTCAGCGCAACAGCAGCAATAGCCGCAGCCGCGCCACCCAAACCCGCCGTGAGGGCGGGTTTATCAGCACGCTGGGCGGCAACACCCTCGTCACCCGCCTGCTCATCGCCGGGGTGGTTGGCCTGCTCATCTGGCTCTTCCCCCTGCAATGGTTTCGCACCCCCGCGATTACGGTCAAGGCCAATCGCACCGTCTTCGCCCCCTCGTCTACGGTCGCCAACCCCACCAATTGCGCCCCCAAGTGCGTGGTAGTCAGCTACGAACTGTCGGAACCGGCGGAGGTGGCCGCCAGCGTGCTGAACGCGCAGAATCAAGTGGTGCGGAAGCTGAACGTCAGCCCCGCCAAGCAGAACGAGGGGGCACACTGGCTGGTGTGGGATGGGCTGGACGACGCAGGCGCGTTGGTGCCCGACGGCGCGTACAACGTGCAAGTGACCGCCAAAGGCACGGCCAACAGCGTGGCCGGTTCGACCGCCGTAGTGGTGGACACTGTGCCGCCCCCGCTCAACCTCGCCAATCTGCCCGCCGACAAGTCCGCCCCAGTCAAGAGTTCGGAGTTGACCGTAGACGGCGTGACCGAGCCGGGCGCGGCGGTGTGGATGGACGACAACCAGAACGACCAGAGCATCGCCGACGCGAACGGCGGCTTCCACCTCAGCCGCCACTTGCAGCACGGCGACAACGGCTTCAAGGTCAACGCTATGGACAAGGCGGGCAACGTCGCTACCACATCGCGCACCGTCAGCCTGCTAGACCGCCCCC
>JBBSEE010000253.1:0-4966 GCA_038239995.1 Chloroflexia bacterium
CGGTGTATGGCCCGCGCCGTCCCTTGACGTGGAACTGTTCCGGCGGGGCGAAGCCGTAGCTGGCGACTACGGTGTGGGTCATGGACTGGTCGGCGACGAACTCGCGGGCCGCCCCGAAGTCTATCAACACCGCGTGGCCTTGGCGGTTGACCATGATGTTCGAGGGCTTGATGTCGCGGTGCAGCACGCCATTTTCGTGTAGCACCGCCAACGCCTCGCCCGCCTCGCTGATGTAGCGCAACGCCTCGGCTTCGGGCAACCGCCCCCCCCGCTGCATGGTCAGGGTGGATAGGTTTACCCCATCAATGAACTTCATCACCATGTAGGCGGTGTTGTTCTGCTCAAAATACTCGTAGACGGTGACGATGCCGGGGTGGTCGAGGCTGGCGATGGTACGGGCCTCGCGCAGGAAGTCAGTTACCGCCTTGCCCCAGCGCGATTGGGTATAGGTAAGCGGCACAGTGATGCGCTCGCCATCGCGTTCGCTGCCGTTGGGGTATAGCTCCTTAATCGCCACGCTGCGGCCCAACGTGGTATCGGTAGCCTGATAGGTGATGCCGAAGCCGCCCTCGCCCAGCGTGCCGACAATCACGTACTTGCCGCCCGCCAATTGGCTGCCCGGTGCTAGTGCCCCGCTCCGTGCCTGCATAAACCGCCCGCCTCCTTAATCGTTGGCCCTATCTTAGCACAAGGTGGGGGCGGGCGGCAAGTGGGCATAGGTGATACGGCCAAATTGGTGGAAAAAGTGATTGACACCTACGAACAGATGTATTAAACTTAGAGCATGGAGAGCTTCTGCCGACACTGTGGTGAGGACTTCACCCTGCCCGATAGCCAAAGCAGCCGCGCCGCGTTGCGTTGCCCCTACTGCCACGCGCTGGCCCCATCCGCAGTGCTATATCGCCGCTGCGAGGTGTGCGATACCCTTTATCGCCCCGACTATCAAGCCTGCCCCCATACCGATGAGCATCCCGCGCTGGCCGAGTTGCCCGCCGAATATTACGCCGCGCTGTATCAGCAATATGTCCACGCGCAGGGCAACGGCAATGGTCATACGAATGGCAATGGTCAAGCGAACGGCAATGGGCGGAGCAATGGCAATGGCGATCATGCCAACGGCCACGCCAATGGCAATGCTGCCGCCAACGCTCAACGCCGCGGCCCCCAGCCGGTCGAACCCCACCGCTACTTGGACGCAAATGGCCGGGTAATGGGCCGCAACGAGAGCGCGGGCGGCATCTACGCCTACGTGCCCATCTTTATCGTGCCGCGCATCGTCACAGTGGAGATACGCGAACAGGCCGCCGCCGAGTATGTAGTGGAGGACGATGTTGCCGATTTCGACGATAGTGCTGCCCCCAATGAGCTTGCCAGCGAGGAAGATAACGCCGAGGTGTCGCCGCCAGCGGTCAGCAAGGTGGATTGGGAGAACCCCCCCTACGAGCTAATCAACGACCCCAAGCGCATGGCCGAGGTGATGCACCTGCTGCGCCAAGAGAAGGTGCTAGCGGTGGACACCGAGACCACTGGCCTCGACCCCTACACCTGCGAATTGCTGCTGCTACAGATTTCCACCGCCGAGATGGGCTACATCTTCGATGTGGCGGGGGGCAGCGGGCGCAAGCTGGACATCGGCCCGCTCCGCCAAGTGCTGGAAGACCCCAACATCCTCAAGCTGTTGCAGAACGCCAAGTTCGACTACAAGTTCCTCAAGCTGGGGGCGAACATCGAATTGGTCAACATCTACGACACCATGCTGGCCGAGCGGGTACTGACTAGTGGGGTTAGCCGCGAGATTAGCCTGAAGAACCTTGCCCACCAGTACGTCGGCCTGCCGCTGGACAAGACCGAGCGGGCTAGCTTCATCGGGATGAAGCCCGGCGCACCGTATAGCGACGAGCAACTCAGCTATGCTATCCGCGACGTGCTAATCCTGTTCCCCATCTACGAGCAGCAGAAGCCGAAGCTGAAGAAGACCAAGCTGGAGCGCACCGCCAAGCTGGAGTTCGACTGCATTCCGGCGGTGGGCGACCTCGAATTGGCCGGTTGCGCGGTCAATGTGGAGAAGTGGAAGGAGATTATCGAAGGGGTGAAGGTGCTGCGCGACCAAGCCGCCGCTGAGTTGCTGGCGATACTGGAGCCAACCGTGCCGCAGCAGGGGATGTTTGGGGTCAGCATCGTCAACCTGAACAGCAATCAACAGCTAATGGAGTGCTTTGCCAAGCTGGGAGTCAACCTGCCCGACACGATGGAGAGTACCCTCGTCAAGTACGACCACCCCGCGATTAAGATGCTGCTCACCTATCGCGAACACGAGAAGACCCTGAGCGCGTTCGGCGAGAAGTTCTTGCAGCTAATCAGCCCGGTGACGGGTCGCATCCACCCCGACTTCAGCCAGCATGGGGCGGACACGGGCCGCTTCTCCTGCTCCAACCCCAACGTGCAGCAGATTCCGGCCACCTCCGACTTCCGCTCCTGCTTCGTGCCTGCCCCCGGTTACAAGCTAATCACCTGCGACTACTCGCAAGCCGAGCTACGCATCCTTGCCGAACTGAGCAGCGACCCCGGCTTCATCGAGGCCTTCGTCAGCGATGGCGACCTGCATACGCTCACCGCTAGCCAGATGTTCCAAGTGCCGCTTGAGCAGGTAGACAAGTCCATGCGCGGCAAGGCGAAGGCGATTAACTTCGGCCTTGCCTACGGGCGGGGGCCGGGGTCGCTGGCAATCACGTTGGGCGTGGATGTGGATGAGGCCAAGCGGCTGATTGACCAATACTTCAAGGCCTACAGCGGGGTGCAACGCTGGTTGGAGGCCGCCGCCCGCAGCGCGTTGAAGAAGGGCTACAGCGAGACCCCGATTGGCCGCAAACGCTTCTTTGCCAAGCCCGACCCCGAATCGCCCAACTATAACAGCGACCGCGCCTCCATCGAGCGGCAGGGCAAGAACGCCCCGATACAGGGGGCGAACGCAGATATGACTAAGACCGCGCTGATATTCCTGAAGCAGGCCCTGAAGGGCTTCGATGCCCGCATCGTCAACACCGTACATGACGAAATCGTGGTCGAAGCCCGCGAGGACCAAGCCGAGGTGGTCTGCCAAATCGTGGAGCGGGAGATGATCCGCGCGGGCGAGGAGATACTGAAGAAGGTGCCGATTAAGGCCGACGCGCATATTGGGGATTATTGGAGTAAATAGTAAAACGCCCTCTGGTTTGGAGAGGGCGTTTAGTTTCATAACTATTTTAGGCTAAAGCTACAACAGAGCCAACCTGCTGCGCCACCAGCGACTCACGGTATCTGCGCTCACGATTATTCCAAAAACTTGCAGGGACATCGAGTGCTTGCTCTAGTCGAACTGCAATCTCTGGTATGACCGCCGTATTACCTGTGATGATTTCGTCTATGGTACTCAGCGGATAACCCATTCGGTCTGCCAATTCCGTGCGGGTCATCCCCTTCGCTTCCAACGTCTCCACTAGCGTATTACCTAGAGGGGTTACGGAATCGGGCCAGTATTCGTTTTGTGCAATCTTAGTCATGATAGTTCACCACCTCTAGTTTAGCGCAGAATTGCACAGTTGTCAAGGCCTAAACCACGACACTAAGTAGCAGATGTAACAGACGGGCGCGACAGAGGGAATTGCTTTACTCCTCATCCACCTCCACGCGCACATCGCCCGCCTGCTCCCCGGTCTGTTCGATGCCGAGCAGCACGGAGTAACCGCCGAGTTCGACCTCTTGGCTGTAGGCGGTGGCGGGCAGGTCGGTGTAGTCGTGCATCTCGTAGACTTCGCGGGCCAACGTCTCGCTGGCAACGTAGTCGGCGAGGGTGGGGTGGTCGAGCAGGTCAATCACCGGGCCATCGTCGAGGATGTATAGCTTGATACGGTCGGCGATGTTGAACTTGGCCGCCTTCCGCATATCCTGCACGTAGCGGACGAGGTCGCGGGCCATCCCTTCCAGCTTCAGTTCGTCGTCGAGGTTGGTGTCGAGGGCGACGACCACGCCTTCATCTTCCATTACCGCAAAACCCTCCTTCTGCTTGGTCTCAACTAGCACCTCTTCGGGCAGCAGTTCGAGCATCTGCCCATCCACGCTGAGGCTGACTGTCGCCCCCGCGCTGACTTGACGTTCGGTGGTGCTGGCATCGGCGGCTTGCAGCGCGGCGGTAAGGGCGGGTAGCTGCTTGCCGTACTTCTTGCCCAGCAGCCGCAGGTTGGGCTTGATGATGTAGTTGACCAGTTCGCTGGCATCGCTAGTGAGGTTGACCGCCTTGACGTTCAACTCCTCCATCACCTGCTGCTGATGCTGCTCCACGGCGGCCCGCTCCGCCGCGTTACGCACCCGCACGGTGATACCGGCCAGCGGTTGGCGTACCTTCAGCCCCGACTTGTACCGCGCCGCCCGGCCCAGACCCACTACCTTGATGACCAGCCCGGTGTCGGCCAGCAGCCGCTCGTCTATCAGTGCCTCATCCGCCGCCGGATAGTCGCACAGATGCACGCTTTGGGGCGCGTGTGCAGCCTGCTCGGCGACGAGGTTCTGGTACATCTCCTCGCTGAGGAAGGGTAGCAGCGGGGCCATCACCTTGCAGAGGGTGACAAGGCACTCGTACAGGGTGGCATAGGCGGCCAGCTTGTCGGTATCACTCTCGCTCTTCCAGAAGCGGCGGCGGCTGCGACGCACGTACCAGTTGGATAGGTCTTCCACGAACTCCTGTATCGCCCATGTGACGCTGGCGCAGTCGTAGTCGTCTAGCTCGGCCCGCGCCTGCTTGACCAGCAGGTGCAGCCGCGCCAGTATCCAGCGGTCTAGCTCGCTGCGCTCGGCGGGCGGCACGTTCAGCTTGCGAACGTCTACCTTGTCCAGATTGGCGTAGGTGACGAAGAAGCTGTAGGTGTTCCAGAGCGGCAGCATGAACTGGCGGACGACCTCTTTCAGAGGGCCCTCCCCGGTCCGGTAGTTC
>JBBSEE010000254.1:0-4940 GCA_038239995.1 Chloroflexia bacterium
ATTGACAAGCAGGGCAACATCCGCAGCGTGCGAGCGGGTGAGGGCAACGACGCGGGCTTGATGTCCGATGTGGCCGATTTGCTCAAGGAGCAGTATTAAGCGCGTATCCACTAGAATGAGGAGGGTAGCATCATGGTGAAAGTGTCGAGACTAGTTAGCCGCCTCTTGCTCGTCGCGGTCGCCGCCTTGCTGCTGGTGGGTTGCAGCGGCGGGGCGGCGGATGGTGGGCAGTCCCCCTCCGTGGCCCAAGTGCAAGCGACCAGCACGCCGCCAACTCCACCCACCAACACCGCCCTGCCGCCCACTCATACCGCCCTGCCACCGACTGCTGTGCCCGCGCCGCCGACCGATACACTGCTGCCGCCGACTAATACCAACGTGCCGCCGACTGACACATCAGTGCCGAACACGAACACCCCACTGCCGCCTACCTATACCAAAGTGCCGCCCACTAGCACCCGCCCACGCCCCACCCGTACCCCCCTGCCGCCCACCCATACGCCTCTACCCCTGCCCACTGCTACGCCGAACGTGGCATCGGGCATTCCCGGCTATCGCTCCAGCCTAGACAATAATCGCGGCCCCGCCCCGCTGATTAGCTCGGACACATGGATTAACGCAGGACCGTATAGCCCCGCTCAGTTGCGCGGCCATGTGGTCATCGTCGAGTTCTGGACCTTCGAGTGCATCAACTGCATCCACGCCCTGCCGGGGCTGAAGGCAGTGTATGACAAGTATCACGATGCTGGTCTCATCGTCATTGGCGACCACGCCCCAGAGTTTAGCAGTGAGCGCGATATTGGCAATGTGCGACAAGCGGTGAAGGACGCGAACATCCCATGGGCGGTGGCGATAGACAACGATTTCAAGAACTGGAACGCCTATCACAATGGTTACTGGCCCGCCTTCTACATCATTGACAAGCAGGGCAACATCCGCAGTGTGCGTATCGGCGAGGGCAACGACGCAGGCTTGATGTCCGATGTCGAAGATTTGCTGAAGGAACAATACTAACCTACTCTCTCCTTTCGGCAAGAGGCTCTCTACCCATGCGGGGGTGAGGGCTTTTTGCTTTGGGTAGGGGTTCAGCGGGGGCAGGCCACCGCCCGCCCCTACAGAGTAGGCGCAATTTGGTATAATTCGGGGCGGCGCAACCCTGCGCCCCAATTCATTTTGCGGAGCTAGGCCCTGAGCCACTATCACGATAAATATTTTACCGCCCAGATTACCAAATCGGCGGCCAAACTAGCCTACCAATATGGGCGGCTGCTGGATTACGCCAAGCTGCCCCGCACCGACGCGGACGGCAACCCCCTGACCGTGCTGGACGCGGGTTGCGGGGCGGGGCCAGCCTTGCGCTATCTCAGCGGACAGGGCTATCATGCCTACGGCTGCGACTTCATCTTCTACCCTCTCATCGAGTCGCGCAAGCTAGTCCCCACTGCGCCAGTGGTCTGCTGCGACCTGAAGCAGCCGCTGCCCTACCGCGATGCCAGCTTCGATGCGGTGCTGCTCAGTGAGGTGGTCGAGCATCTGCACGAGGCCGAGGACTTGTTGCGCGAGTGCGCGAGAATATTGCGACCCGGCGGCTATGTGCTGATTACCACCCCCAACCTGTGGGACGTGCGCCGCCCCCTCGCGTGGCTGACCCGCCGCACGTGGTCTGGCTACGTTGACCCCACCCATATCAACCTGTTTACCCCACCGCGACTGCGCCGCACCATGCAGGCGGCAGGCTTCGGGGGCATCCGCCTCCGCACCGGGCTGAAGCCCATCTTCCTATTTGCCCCCCGCCGCTTGCCACTCAAGCTGTCGCTACCCTACCCACCGCTGATTGGTAACGGCCTCGTCGCGGTCGGGCGCACGCCGGGCGGTGCGCGGTGAAGATTGTCTACTTCATCATCGCTTACGGCTCCGAGTATATCAGCAACGATGTACATGAGGAGCTTGGCCTGCGGATGCGCGAGCAGGGCCACGAGTTCGTCGCACTCACCCTCACCAACAAGGGTGATGCGCCCTTGCAGCGGACGGAGAGCGCAAACGGTATCCCCATCTACAAGATTAAGGTGGGCGGCTCGTCGCGCGGCCTCGCCCAGCGGCTGCTGCACTACAACAACTTCTTCGCCGTGCTGCATGGCTATGAGCGTTTCCTGCGCGAGTATCCGAACGCGGACATCATCCACGCCGAGGCCGCTTACCCACTAGGCGCGATTGCGATGCTGGGTACACCAAAGGGTGGCCCGCGTATCATCCCCAACCTACAGGGCGCGGATGTGCTGAACTACCCGCAGGTGGACTATGGCTACGGTCGCTATCGCATACCCCGCCTGCTGCTGCGGCGCACCTTCGCCCGCGCGGCGGCGGTGCGCTGCAACTCCGAGCTTACCCGCGATGTGGTCATCCGCGATTATGGCTGTCCGTCCCACAAGGCAGCGGTCATCCTCCGCAACATCGGGGCGTGGTCGTTCCTGCCCGCTAGCACCGATGTAGTCGCCTACCGCGCCGCCGCCCGCTCCCGCGTCGCGCAGCTTCACCCCCAATTGCACGACCGCACCTTCATCCTCAGCATGAGCCGCCTCCACCCCTTCAAAGGCATCGAGTACCTCATCGAAGCACTTGCACTAGATGAGTCACAATCCAAAATCCTCATGGTGGCGGGGCCGGGGCGCAGCACCGAACACTTCGGCGATTATGCCGCCTTCCTACAGCGTAAGGTGAACGAGCTAAGGGTGGCTGACCGCGTGCTGTTTACGGGCGAAATCGCCAATGCCGACAGCCGCGACTACCTTGCCGCCGCCGATGTAGTGGCGGTCTCCTCAGTGGTGGATGCGCTGAACAAGGTAGTGCTGGAAGCGGCGGCGGTCGGCACCCCTACTTTGCTGACCACCACCACCGGCGCGGCGGATTACGTGGCGCAAGCGGGCATCGGGCTAGCCGTGCCGCCGCAGTCGGGGCCAGCCCTCGCCGCCGGCCTCGCCCGCCTGCTTGCCAGCGACATCCCCCAGCAAGCGATGCAGCGCGGCCCCGCGTGGGCGGAACAGTTCCGCTCCGCCCCGATTGCCGATAATTTGTTGCGGTTGTATGAGGGGGTAATTGGTCGTAGCTTTCATTAGTACCAAAGTACCAGCGAAATGAACGTATATAACCTTGTAATATTTGCTCTCATGGTATACTTGCCTTACATAGCAGCCATACGCTTACAACTGACAAACAATAGCAGTTGACATAAGGAGATTAGTGATGAGCAAGGCTGAAGTGAAGTTTGGCTACATCGTCATGGCAGGACTAGCGGTGCTGCTATTGGCGATGGCTTGTGACATACAGTTAGGTATATGGAATTGGAGTCTTACACAACTATGCCTCAAGATAAGTTCATTCCAGCGGGTAGCCCAATCATTACATCAACTTCTACTCCTATCAACTCATCAATGCAACCTCTCGCTACACCCACGCCGCTTACCCCATGGAACGTCCAGTTGGTAGCCGCGCCTACAGTTTGGGCCTATGGCTATAAAGGAGGTGGTGTTAGCGTTGGGTTGTTTGTTTCCCTATCGTGTGCTAAAATGTTCTCATCCAATGTAACGTAAGGAGCAAGCCGATGAGCAATATCACAGGAGTGCAAGCAGAGCAAGCAATCGCACGCACCTTTACCGCGCGTATCTATCGCGGCGAGGAATGGTATGTGGCTGAGTGCCTAGAACTCGGCACCGTCAGTCAGGGCAAGACTATCGAAGCAGCGGTACAGAACCTTGTGGAGGCCACCGAAACTTACCTTGATGAGTTCCCCGCCGCGCTCAATCAGCAAGCGGAACTAACCCCTAGCCTTGAAGAAGGGGTGCGGGAACTTGAGCGCGAGTACGCCAAACTTAACGGCGAAGCGGTCACGCCTAGCACCTTCTACCCTATAGAGACCACCACTTTCACCCTACCCAGCTCCTATGCCTAAGTTTCCCTCAATGTCGGGTGCAAGGGCTATTCGCATCCTAGAATATATGGGTTGCTGGAGCCGACCGGGCAGGGGCGACCACGTCACGGTTAAGCGGCGGATAGTGAACGGTGAGTTGGGCGCAACCATTCCCTTGCATGACCCGCTCGATATAGGCACGCTGTTTGGAGCTTTGCGGCAGTTGCAGATAGACCGAGAAGAGTTCCTGAAGAATGCAAAAAAGGTGAAATAGCACCTTAACCAAATCTTAATCCACCCCCACCCCAACCTTAAGCCAAGTGTGCTACAATGGGTTGGGGTGAACTATTCTATGGAAGCGAACAGCAACGACAACCGCCTGCGCGTGCTGGTGGTGGATGATGAGGAGACGATTACCGAGTTCGTGGCGATGGGCCTCAGCTACGAGGGCTTCGTCGTGGACGTGGCGGCGGATGGAGTGAGCGCGTTGGAGATTGCCCGCCGCTCTCGTCCCAGCCTCGCTATCCTCGACATCATGCTGCCGGGGATGGATGGGTTTGAGCTATGCCGCCGCCTGCGGGCCAGTAGCGACATCGCCATCATCATGCTGACCGCGCGGGGCGATGTGGACGACCGCGTGATGGGACTGGATAGCGGAGCGGATGATTACATCCCCAAACCGTTCAAGTTCAAGGAGCTGCTGGCCCGCATCCGCGCAGTGCTGCGGCGGCGCAACATCCAGCTGGACCAAACCTTGCGCTTCGGCGACATCGTGCTGAACCGCGATACCCGCGAAGTGCTGCGGGCGGAGCAGAAGGTGGAGCTTACCCCCCGCGAGTTCGAGTTGCTGGAGATGTTCATCGCCCACCCCCGCCAAGTGTTCACCCGTGAAACGATGCTCAACCGCATCTGGGGCTACGAGTACACCGGCGACACCAACGTGATTGACGTACATATCCGCTACCTGCGCGAGAAGCTGGGCGATGGCGACCACAAGCTAATCCAGACCGTGCGCGGGGTGGGGTACGTGCTGCGC
>JBBSEE010000255.1:0-4935 GCA_038239995.1 Chloroflexia bacterium
GCCGACGAGGTTGAAGCCGAAGCCGCTTTGATAGTAGTGGGCGGCTTGGCGGGCGTTGCCCACATAGAACTCCACGTAATCCAGCCGCTGGATGGGGAAGAAGTCTTCGCGCCCCGCCTTGCGCTCCTTGCGGCTGGTGGGTTGGGTCATTACCATTGCCATTGCTCTCACGCTCCTTTGCAGATTGCAGATTGTAGCTTGTGGTGTTGTTACAGTCGGTGTTCTAAATTACAGCAAAAGCCATACCGCTAGTCTAACCTTGTGCCATTATTATACCACGATTGGCGGCTGCGCGGCTATGTGCTGATGCTTCCCCTCCCGGTGGGAGGGGAGTTCTCGCGTTGACACTCATCACCGACCCGTGTATAATCAGCACACCTGTTCTTGAAGGAGAGCCAAACCGATGCCGAACGGACCGACCCACGACTTCCTTACCGTCGCCAGTGCCGCGGTCGCCACCCCGCTGGTGATTAGCCTGCCACAGATGAATGCGCTGAACTACGCCTGCCTGATTGGGGCATACGTCGGCTCCAACTATCTGTTCTCCAACGACTTGGATTTGCACTCGGATAGCTACGACCGCTGGGGGTTGCTGCGCTTCATCTGGTACCCCTATCAGAAGGTCATCCATCACCGCAACTGGGTGTCGCACGGGCTAATCGTCGGCCCGCTGCTGCGCATCGTCTACTTCGCCTGCGCAGTGTTCCTGCTGCTGTTTGGGTTGTTCAAGCTGCTCGACGCGCTGGGCAGTGCCATCAACCCCGGCGGCACGCTGGGCGACATTGGGCATTGGCTGTACGGCTTCTTTGCCGACCACCCGGTGCAGACTGCGTACTTCCTGATTGGCTTCGTGCTGAGTGGCGCGTTGCACACCATCGCCGACATCATCAGCACCGGGCTGAAGCGACGGTTCTTAGCTAACATAATGTAAGCTGTTGGCTTACTTAGCTGACCATTCCTCCAATTGCTGCGGGGTCATAAAGCTCCCTTTCCTCCTGCACCATCAACGGCGGCTGCAAGGCGGCCAATGCTAGTCGCTCCTGCGCCACCTTGAAATATGCGTCGTCAAGCTCGATGCCGACATAGTGGCGGCCTAGCTGAACCGCCGCCTCCGCGGTCGTGCCCGAACCGATGAACGGGTCTAGCACCACATCGTCGGGTTGGGTGAACAGCTTGATGAACCACGCGGGAATCTCGACGGGGAAGGCCGCACTGTGGCCGCGATTGGCGCATTCAGTGGCAAGGTGCAGCACGTTGTCAGGGTAGGCGAGTTCACGCCCCACCCAGTTCTCAATCTTCTTCCCAAAGCCGCTCTGCACGCGGGAGTTGTCGCGACGGCGGTCCGTGTCGCTCAAATTGCGGAGGCGGGACTGGCTCCAGTCGCCCATCGGCACGCGCACCGCGTCTTGATACATCGCAAAGTTCTTCTGCTTGGTGAAGTGCAGGCAACGTTCCCACGCATCACGGAAGCGATTAGGCCACTTACCGGGGTAGCTGTTGCGCTTGTGCCAGATATACTCCTCAGTCCACATCCACCCTTGCTTGCGGAGCGCGATGATGAGTTCCAACACATAGGTATGGCGTTCGCCATCCACCACCCGCTCTTTGATGTTGAGGATGAACGAGCCGCTGGGCTTCAGCACCCGCTTCAGTTCCGCGGCAATCGGCACAAACCACTCTACATAATGGTCAGGGTCAATCCCACCGTATGTATGTTTACGCTGGTCGGCGTAGGGGGGAGAGGTGACAATTAGGTCCACACTACTGTCGGGCAGGGTGGGGAGCAGGTCGCAACAATCGCCGTTGAATATCTTATCTTGCCAATCTGCTGAATAGAACATGGTGGCCCTCCATCTCTATACGATAATCTTAATGTGGGTTCATTATACCATATAATGTTACTGCCGCCGCGAACCCGGCAAAGCTCATCTCTTGATAAATCGAGCCGCCGGGGGCGAGGGTGCTACGCATCAGGTGCAGGCCGTCGGCGGTGAAGCGGCCCAGTTCGCCGAGGCTGAGGGCGAGGGCGCGGGTGACCGCTGCGTCCCGTTCGTCCCGCCCCGCCTCTTTGCGGAGACGACCGAGGGTGATGTGTGGCTTGAACGGTTTGTTCTCTGGCGAGTAGCCGAGGGCAGCGAGGGCGGCTTCGGTGGCGCGTTGCAGTTGGCCTAGCGCGGCGAGGTTGCCACCAATGTCCACGTAGATATGGTTGGCGTTCGCCCCGCTGGGGAAGAATCCCATGCCGCCGATGGTCAAGTCGAAGCCGGGTTGCGCGGCGGCGAGGGTGGTGAGAGCTTGTTCGATGGCGGGCACGCGGCTGGCGGGGGTGTCGCCGAGGAACTTGACGGTGATATGGTAGCTATCGGGCCGCACCCAACGCACCGGGTCGTAGCCCGGCTGGCGCAACTGATTGGTGAGGTCAATCAACTGCCGCTTCAGGGCGGCGGGTAGGTCAATCGCCACGAACAGGCGGAGGTCGGCTTCAGGCATCGGGTATCACCTTTCTGCGCCGCGCTTGGAGCAGCAGCACGGCGGCGAGGATGAACGCCCCACCCACCAATTGCAGCCAACCCAACGTTTGGCCCAGTAGCAGCCAACCTGCCAGCGCGGTAATCACCGGCTCTAGGGTGGAGATAATCGTGGCGCGGGAAGGGCCGAGCCGCACCAGCCCGGCGAAGAAGGTGGTAATCGCCAGCACGGTGCCGAGCAGGGCGACTGCGGCGATGTCCACCCAACCGTCGGGGCGCAAGTCTTGGGGGCGGAAGTCGCCACTGAGCAGCCCATAGATGAGCAGAATGAGCGTGGCGGTGGTGAATACGTAGGCACTGGCGGTCAGGGCGGAGATGCCCACCATCACGCGGGTGCTGAGGATGATGTACAGCGAGTAGACCGCCACCCCGATAAGGGCGATGCTGAAGCCGAGCAGCAAGTCGTGGGCCTGTTCGCTTGGCCCGCCCACCACGAGGCCCACCCCCAACAGGGCGAGGCCGAGGGCAACCAGCTTGGTGACATTCATCTGCTCCTTGAAGATTAGCCAGGCGAGGAGGGCGACGATGGCGGGGTGGATGAACAAGATTATCGAAGTGACCGCCACCGGCACGAACTTGATGGAGTTGAAGTAGGCGAGGGCTTGGCCCACGTACATCCCCCCCAGCAGCAGCAGGCCAAGCAGCTTGCCCCGATTGGGCAGGAGCAGCGGCTGCTTGGTCAGCGCGAGGTAGGGCCACAGCAGCAGGGCGGCGATGGTGAAGCGCAGGGTCAGCAGGGTAATCACCGTGCTGCCTGCACCATATGCCCATGTGGCAAACACCCCCATCACCCCGAACCCCAACGCCGACAGCAGGATGAACAACGCGCCCAGCCCCTCTTGCCCATGCACACTGCGGGCCTCGGTGCGCGGGGCTAGCTCTTTAGCTTGCTCCAAAATCTGCGCCATATCTTCTCCCATTGGTGGGGGAGTTCGCTCCCACCCCAATCCAAAATCTAAAATCCAAAATCTAAAATCGCTTGTACCCGTTGGTAATCGGCAGGCGGCGGTCGCGGCCAAAGGCGCGGGGGGTGATTTTGATGCCGGGTGGGGCTTGGCGACGCTTGTACTCGGTGCGGTCTACCATGCCGATAATCCGCTTGACCAGCGCGGGGTCGTAGCCGAGCAGAGCGATTTCGGCGGGGCTGCGGTCTTCCTCCACATAGGCTTGCAGAATGGGGTCGAGGGTGGCATACGGTGGCAAGCTGTCGGTGTCCAGTTGGTCGGGGCGTAGCTCCGCGCTGGGCGGTTTGGTGATGATTTGGTGGGGAATCAGGTCGTGGCCCGCCAGTCGGTTGCGGTACTCGCATAGCTGGAACACCAGCGTCTTTGCTACGTCCTTAATCACCGCGAAGCCGCCCGCCATGTCGCCGTACAGGGTGCTGTAGCCGGTCGCCATTTCGCTCTTGTTGCCAGTGGTCAGCACTAGCCAGCCAAACTTGTTGCTCAGGGTCATCAGGATGTTGCCGCGTATCCGCGCCTGCAAGTTCTCCTCGGCGATGCCAAACTGGTCGGACGAGGCCGCCTTCACCGCCTCCTCAGTGGGGGCGAGGGTCTTGATGGTGACGGTGTAGGGCTGCTCGATGGGCACGGTCAGGTACGCGATGCCGAGGTTGGCGGCAAGTTGAGCTGCGTCGCTCTTGCTATGTTCGCTGCTGAATTGCGAGGGCATGGACACGCCGATCACTTTATCCGCCCCCAGCGCATCGGCGGCGATGGTGGCGACCAGTGCGGAGTCTACCCCCCCGCTCAGGCCCAGCACCACCTGCTGAAAGCCATTCTTCTGCACATAGTCGCGCAGCCCTAGTGTCAGGGCGGCGTAGACTTCGCCCGCCGCGTCGTACAGGGTGGGGGCGACGGGGGTGAGCGGCGGCTTGGGAGTGGGCGGGTCATCGCTGGTCTCCGCCACGTTGATGGTGGCAACCGCGATACCTTCGGGCAGGCTTGCGCCGCGCAGCAGCTTCTCCTTCCGCTGGCGGGGGTCGTGTAGGCGGGCGCGGAACACCGCCCCCACGTTGATGTCCTGCACCAGCAATTGCTCGGCGAACTGGCTACCCTCTACCAGCTTGTCGCCATGCCCGTCGAAGATGAGGCTGTTGCCGTCGAACACTAGCTCATCCTGCCCGCCCACGAGGTTGACGTAGGCGACCACCACCCCGTTGTCGTTGGCGCGGGTGGCAATCATCTTCTCCCGCCAGTCGCCCTTGCCGCGATGGTAGGGCGAAGCGTTGATGTTGACGATGATGTGCGCCCCATGATACGCCTGCGCCTCGGTCGGCCCGCTGGCGAACCAGATGTCCTCGCACACATTATAGCCGATATTCACCCCCCGCCAGCGACAGATGAACGCATCGCGCCCCGCTTGGAAGTAGCGGTCTTCGTCGAACACCCCATAGCTGGGCAGATAC
>JBBSEE010000256.1:0-4930 GCA_038239995.1 Chloroflexia bacterium
GGGAGGAGCTAAAACTGGTGAAGTCTTGTACCCCCAACTGATTAAGATAACTGTGTGCCAATTCTTCAGTAAAGGAGGTTAGCTCGTTAGCGGCCAGAGGCACACCTTCGAGGCTCTCGTATAGAATACGCGCAAGTTCGCTGAGGAGTTCACTCTGTGCCATATCAAACCTTCGGTTTACTCGCCACGATATTGGTCATCCGCAGAAAACCGGGGTTGGGGTTCATCACCGCATCGTCGGCGATGCCCTCGATAAGTTTGCCCATCTCATCCTCGTCAACGCCAGTCAAGTTGTGCAGCATCTTCCGCGCGGTATACAGTGCGCCGAGGATATTGGCAAGCATATTTTGCCCCGCCACCGTCAGCCCGCCCACCGGAATATCCCAAGCGTAGGGATGCACGTCGAGCAAGCCGTGTGCGGTCATCAGGGCGGGCAATTTGCTGATGGCGGATATATCATTGCCCAGAGCCTGCATCGCCTGCCGATATATCGTCACGGTGCGCTGAAAATCAGGATTAGGATAGTAATCGAAGCAGTCAATGCCCGCGTCCAGTATCCAAAGGTGGCCGCCGGGGGCCAGCGCAGCAATCATCAGTTCGAGAGCTTGAGGATAGCGGGGTAGGTGCTGCATCACGGTGAAGCAGAGGATTACGTCGTAGTCGCTGCCCGGTAGCTGGTCCTGAATATCGCCCTGCACAAAGGTAGTCTTCAACCCTTGTGCTTCGGCGGAGGCTTTGGCTTTGTCGAGGGCGCGAACATCGCGGTCAACCCCTACTAGCTCACTATCGGGGTATATACTCTGCAACGCAAAGCCTAGCTGACCCTCGCCACAGCCTGCGTCGAGAATGCGCTTGACCTCATTGCCCACGTAATCGTAGGCGTGGGCGCGGATAAGTTCGCTATACAGCTTGGCCGCTGCATCGAGCCGTTGGCGGTCAATCTCCGGGTCGCCGAAGATATAGGGATTGGGGTTCTCACTGGTCATCGATGCCCTCCGCATGGGATAAATTACTTTCGGCTGCTACGAGGGCATTATACCACATAGTATATGGATGTCAAATGTGTCAAAGCGCACATATAGGCCAGCTGCAATGTGGGCATGGGCAACAAGGCGCGTGGCACGCGCACATACGTCAATATGGGTGCTTAGAATGGGCGTTGTACCATTCACCGTTCATCACTCATCACCGCCCTACTGTATCTCCTCATCCAGCACCACCCGCTGGCCGTGCTGGCAGGGGAGGTCGAGCAGGGGGCAGCCGAGGCAGTGCGGCTGAGGGCGGCAAGTGAGGTAGCCGTGATGGTCGAGCAGGGCGTGGTACTCGTTGTATAGGGAGACTTCGGGGGGCAGGTCGGCGAAGAGGGCTTGCAGGGCATGGTAGGTGATAGTGGCGGGGACGAGGCCGAGGCGGTGGAAGATGCGCTGGGTGTAGGCATCCACCACGAAGCTGGGTTTCTGAGCGGCGTAGACGATAATGTCATCGGCAGTCTCTGGCCCAATCCCCCATACGCCTAGCAGTTGGTGACGCATCTCCGCCACCGGTAGGGCGAAGAGCGAACCGAGGTCGCCACCATGTTGGGTGAACAGAAACGTGGTGAAGGCTTGTAGCTTGGCCGCTTTCACGGTATAATATCCCGACGGGCGGATTAGCTCCACCAATTGCTCGCGGGGCAAGGCGTGCATCGCGGCGGGGGTCATCAGCTCGGCGGCAATCAGGTTCGCGATGCTGCGCTCCACCCCCCGCCAACTGGTGCCCTGCGTCAATATCGCCCCCACGATAATCTCGAAGGGTGTTCCGGTCTGGCTCGGCCACCACTGCTGGGGGCCATAGGCGGCGTAGAGCAATTCGTATATCCGCAGCAACAAAGCGCGGCTGGGGGGTTGGTCGCGCATCCTAAACTCCCTTAATGGAGTAACAGCTAAATGAGAGCAAAGACGATTCGGCTCATCGTCAGAGCAATGGGGGCGGTCGCCGCGGCGGTTGGCGGACGCTGGTTGCGCCGTGCCCAGCGCACGCGGCGGCAACAGACTGCCGCCCAGCAGGCGATTAGTCAGCCCAAAGGTGAAATGTTCAGCGTAATGGCCGCCCCGCCGCCTGATAGTGCCACCGCGGTCGAGGAGCAGGCCAGCCGCCACCGTACCATGCCCTTCCGCGTCGCCGAGGTAATGGGCCAATCCACCCTTACGGCGGAAACTGCCTACGCCCATAAGTACAACAATGTGATGCTCACGGTTCGAGGCGTAGTCCTAAAGTCGCTCCGCACCGACACGATGGGGGCGCGGCATCAGAAGTTTGTGGTCAAGCTCCCCAGCGGTCAGAGCGTGCTGATTATCCACAACATAGACGACGCGCCCCGCGTGCCCGTGCGCAGCGGTGATGAGGTCGAGGTGCGCGGTCGCTACATCTGGAACGAGCAAGGGGGCGAGATGCACTGGACCCATCACGACCCCAACGGCCAACTGATGGGTGGCTACATCGAACTGGCCCGCACCGGACAGCGATATGAATAACAGGTTTGAGGTTTGAGGTTTGAGGTTTGAGTTATGGCTAATCGCGGAGCTTCCCGACCAGTAGGAAAGGATACTATCCGCCCACTTACCTTGAGAGCAAAGATGCGAATCTACCATCTACCATCTACCATCTACCATCGCCCCCAATGAGGGTCATCGTAACCGGCGGGGGGACGGGCGGGCACGTCAGCCCTGCGGTCGCGGTCATCGAGGAGCTAGTGAAGCAGAGCGCGGCGGAGGGCTGGCCGCTAGCGATGTGCTACATCGGCTCCAAGGCGGGTGCCGAGCGCGGCATCATCACCGCGATGGGCATCGAGTACGTCAGCGTGCCGGTGGGCAAGTTGCGCCGCTACCTCTCGTGGCAGACCCCTCCCGACCTCGCCCGCATCCCCCTCGGTGTCGGCGCGGCGTGGCGACAGGTAGGCCGCTTCCATCCCGATGTGATATTCAGCACCGGCGGCTATGTCAGCGTGCCAACCGTGATTGGGGGTAGGCTGCGCCGCGTACCCTCGTTGGTGCATGAGCAGACTGCGCTGGTGGGGCTAGCCAACCGCATCGCCGCCCGCTTCGCCAGTATTGTGGCGATTAGCTACGAAAGTTCGCGCCGATATTTCGCCAAAGCGCGACGGGTGGAGTTGACTGGCAATCCCGTGCGCCAGACCGTGTTCGGCGGTGAGGCAGCGCAGGGCTATCACCGCTTCGGCCTCGACCCCAGCGTGCCGCTCATCTACGTCACCGGCGGAGCGCAGGGTTCGCACCTGCTGAACGCGGCGGTCGGGGTCGCCTTGCCCAATCTGCTCACCGCGGCGGCGATTATCCACCAATGCGGCAACGGCCCCAACGACAGCGGGGCCGACTACCGCGACCTCACCGCCCGCCGCGCCGCGTTGCCTGAGCCGCTAACAGCGCGATATGCGGTCCTCCCCTTCGTCCGTGATGAGATTGCCGACATCTACGCCGCCGCCCGGCTGGTGATTGGGCGCAGCGGGGCGGGCACGGTCAACGAACTGGCCGCGCTGGGCAAGCCGGGGCTGCTCGTCCCCCTCGCCAGCAGTGCCGAGGGCGAACAGATGCGGAACGCGGAGATGATGCGCGATGCGGGCGGCGCGGTGATATTGACCGAGGCCGCGCTTACCCCTGACACACTGGCCGCGCAGGTTAGCCAGCTACTGGCCGACCCCGCCCGCCTGCAAACGATGGGCCAAGCTGCCCGCACCCTCGCCCAGCCCGATGCCGCCGCCCGCCTCGTCGCCCTGCTGCGCGAACTGGCCCATGATAAGGTTTGAGGTTTGAGGTTTGAGTTAAGGGGTTGCATTCACCATTCACCATTCACCATTTACCATTCACCATTCATCACTCCAAATAGGCGTGGCACGTTATTTGCCCCTCTTGAGCAGATGGATGTTTTTGGCGTATCACAAGAGGAGGTAAACTGTGGATAACTCGAACGTAAGCAATCTGCCGATTGACGACCCCGATGTGAAGGTAGTGGCGGGCAGCGACCCCACCGCGATTGCCCAGATGGTGCCGCAAGCGATGGCCGCTTTGGGCGGGGCGGGCAGCAAGCTGGCAAGCGGCTATAATGGCGGGCAGGCGGCGATACGTGTCCACCTTGAGGGGCAGATGGGGGTCAATGAACTGGATGCCGACAAGCTGGTGAAGATGCTGATACAGACCGGCCACCTCCAGTTCGTGGGGCGGGGCGAACCACCACCCGCGCCGCAAGGTCAAGCCAACCCGGTGAATGCCGAGGGCCAAGCCGCGGCTAACGCCGATGCGGGCGACTCGTTCGCCGGTGAGGGGCGACCGACCACCGCGACGGGCGCGAGTGGCGATGTGGCCGCCCCGCCCGACCCCGCGCATATCGCCTATAATCCCCTTGTCAACCCCGCCGCCGCAGCCGCCCCCGGCAACGTAATGTCGGTGGCGACGGCTCCCAGCGAGCAGAACGTCGAGTCGGCAGAGCGCGAGGCGGGCGCGGTGGCTGGGGCGCGAGCCTTCACCCCCGCCGCAGTGGGCGGCACGATGGGCTACCACAACGCTGGGCTGATGACCGCCCCTTACCCGATTGACAAGGATGAGCGCGACGCGGACGGCGATTGGTATCTGCTAGGTTGACACCCACCACTAGCAGCGGGTAGAATAGCCCCGATGAGTGCATATGTCTACCTGCTGCGCTGCGCCGACGGCAGCCTATATACCGGCTGGACTACCGATGTGCAACGTCGCGTCCAGCAACATCAGGCGGGACGTGGGGCGAAATACACCCGCGCCCGCCTCCCTGTGCAACTCGCCTACTACGAGACCCTGCCCGATGCCACTGCCGCCCGCCGCCGTGAATATCAATTGCGCCACCTGCCCCGCGCCGTCAAGCTACAACTAATACAGACTAAAGATTAAAGATTAAAGATTAAAGA
>JBBSEE010000257.1:0-4926 GCA_038239995.1 Chloroflexia bacterium
GAAGTTCAGCCACGCCCAGCTATCCCGACCATAGTCGTCGGTAAGGTCCACCCCGAAGATGCCGAAGGGTAGCTCAAAGTAGTGGTCGAGGCCGTCGAGGTTGCCGAAGTAGCTGTAGAGGGCCAGCTTGCTCTGGTCGAGGCCGTCGGTGAGGCGGCGCATCACGCGGGCGAACATCTCAAAGTCGCCCTTGTGCCGCAGGATGGCCGGTTCGTCGAACTGGACCATCGGTGCGCCCGCATCCAGCAAGGCCTTGGCCTCGCGGTTCAGTATCGCGGCAAGGGCGGTGGCGAACTTTTCGGGGTCGTGATAATACTCATCTTTGGATAGGCGGGCAAGGGTGTAGGGGCCGTCCAATGACACCTTCAGCGGCTTGGTGGCGTGCTGGGCGGCAAACTGATAGTCGCGCAACAGGATGGGGTTGGCGGCAGTCAGTTCACCCTCGGCAATCGGCTGGCGGTAGTAGGTATTGCTGTCGAAGTAGCGCAGCAGCCCGCTGAGGGTGAAGCCGCTAATATGGCCCGCGATATAGGTCTGGTCGTCGGACCAGCGAATGTGGCCGTCGGTGATGATGTCCAGCCCGGCCGCCTCTTGTTCGCGCAGCACTTCGATGGTAACGTTGTCCTGCACCTGCTTCAGTTGCTCAAGGGTGAGCTTGCCCTCATCGAACAGGGCAAGGGCGCGGCGCAGGTTGGTGGGCAGGGATGTGACCTCGGTGGCGGTCGCGGTGGTGATCGAGGTAGCGTTAGGGTTGAAGGTAGCGGCAGCAGGTTGCGCCGCCTCGCCCTCGCGCCGATTGGCAATCTTGGGGTAGTTACCTACCGCAGTAGTCAGCATAATACTCCTTATGTAACGCCGAAAATGGCGAGTTGCACGATAAGCGTGGGGTAGCGCATCGTCGGGGCAGGTGGCGATGTGTCTTGCGATTTATATCACAAAAGAGGGGGGTTTGTCAAAGGGAAAATCGCTGTTACGTCTCTATCGTTTGTAAGGCTGTTCGATTTCAAGCCCTGGTATCGCCTTAAAGTCCTTGACGTTCAGGGTGCAAAGCGGTACACCCAAGCTAATTGCACAAGCTCCAATCAACGCATCAAGAATGCCAATGCTATGGCTCAAGTGCAGACGCTCAAAGTAGTCAAGGGCGAGGTTGCATTCTCGGTCTGTAGGCCAATACACTGGAAATTGGCTTGTTAGCTTCTTCACTTGCCGCATTGCTTGCTTGTTGGTGCAGCCAGCCATTAGTTCCATCACTGCGTAGCCGGGCAGCCCAAAGTCCGCCGCTGACATAGTGCTGAACCAACTAACGGCAGGCGGATAGCCGCGCATTACGTCTACGATGATATTGGTATCAAGAAGGCGAACCACATCACTCATGGGTGCGCCTTTCCGCCTCACGGCGAATCTTGCGGGCAAACTCTACGCTGTCACCGATGTCAGTGCGGTCGGCCCAGATACCAACGAGGCCCGACTCCAAAAGTTGTTTGCCAGTGAAAGTCTTGAGCCGGGATTCTGCTCCCTCAGACTGCACGCCAAAGGTGGTCACTAGTGGCCTATCCTCGTCAATTAGCGATACTCCTTCCAAAATGCGCTGCGTCTCCTCTTTCAAGTTGGCTAGAGCATCCTCGATTGTTTCGCCGTGTGCGCTGATATTGGCTTCGGGACTGTTCGCCGAGTATCCGCCGTTCTCGCGACGGATGATAGCGGTAAAGGTTTGGGTTGCCATTATCTCCCCCTAACTACTTAGGCCAAACTTGCGGCGCAGCACCTCTCACAGCTTGTGAACAAATTAAGCCGCTGCCAAACTGGACTCCTCTAGGTTAGCTTTACTGGTCACTTCGGCCACTGCTGCATTATACCCCACCACCGCCACCAACCGTTTTGCGGCGCGAACTTCTGCACTGTTGCGTAGCTGATTCAGCGCATGAAAGGTCTCCGCGCTAATAAGGTCAATGCCACAATTACGGCAGCTTATCACTGGCACATCCTCGATTACCAGCAAATCATCTCCTTTGCCGTAGGTTCTGGTTATGGTGTTGTGATATGCGGATGGTTTGCCGCAGTTCTTGCAAATCATTGCTTTTTCCCTTACTAGATTCTATAAGCAGAAGCAACTAAATAATCCCCAACTCGCGCCCCACCTGCGCGAACGCGCCCAGCGCGGTGTCTAGGTTCTCGCGGGTATGGGCCGCCGTGACGATGGTACGGACGCGGGCCTTGTCGGCGGCGACGGTGGGGAAGACGATGGCTTGGGCGAACACCCCGGCTTGGAACAGGCGGTCGCTCAGTTTGCCCGCCGTCTCGCTAGTGCCCACGATGACCGGGGTGATGGGGGTTTCGCTCTGGCCGGTGTTGAAGCCGAGTTCGTTCAGCTTGGCCTTGAAGTAGCGGGTGTTGTCCCACAGCCGCTGGTGCAATTCTGGCTCCGACTGCATAATCCGCAAGGCCTCGCGGCAGGTGGCGACCACACTGGGCGGCTGGCTGGTGCTGAACAGGAAGGGGCGGGCGCGTTGGATCATCATGTCGCGCAACTCTTGCATACAGGCCACGTAGCCGCCCACCGCCCCAATCGCCTTCGACAGGGTGCCAATCTGCACCGCGACGCGGCCATAGAGGTTGAAGTGGCTAGTGCTGCCCGCGCCGTGTTCGCCTAGTACCCCGCTAGCGTGGGCATCATCTATGTACACCGCCGCGCCGTAGCGTTCCGCCAGTTCCACAATCTGCGGCAGCTTGGCAATGTCGCCGTCCATGCTGAACACCCCATCGGTGATGATGAGGCGGAGGCGATAGCCGCTCTGGGTCTCCTTCAGGGCGGCTTCCAGCGCGTCCATATCGCTGTGCTTGTAAATCTTCCGTGCCGCTTTGGTCAGGCGGATACCGTCAATGATGCTGGCATGGTTCAGTTCGTCGGTAATCACCACATCTTGGTCGGTGACGATGCTGCCAATCGCCCCCTGGTTGGCGGTGAAGCCGGAACCGAAGGTAAGACTTGCCTCGGTGTGCTTGAACGCGGCCAACTCCTGCTCCAACTGCTGATGGATACTCAGGGTGCCGATGATGGTGCGCACCGCGCCACTGCCCACCCCCCACTCGTCAATCGCCGCCTTCGCCGCCGCTTCGAGGCGAGGGTCGGTGCAGAGGCCGAGATAGTTGTTCGACGACAGGTTGACCACCTCTTTGCCGTTGATGATACAAACCGCCGCCTGATGGTTCTGCAGCACGCGCAATTCGCGGTACAGGTGTTGCGACTTCAGGCTATCCAACGTCTCGCGCAAGGCCGTCCGCAGCCCGCCCGCATCGGTCATCGTGTTCGGATTGCTGATGGTATCAACCGCCATAGGTGTCCTCCCGAATGTAGAATGTAGAATGTAGAATGTAGAGTGTAGAATGAGATTAGTCATCGCTCAGGGTGTGTGCCACCCGCCCCTACCATCACTCAAACCTCAAACCTGTCTCATGCCTACGGAATGAGAACAATCTTGCCCGACTTGCCCTCGTTCATCAGGCGGAAGGCTTCGTCGAACTGGTCGAGCGGCAAGTGGTGGGTGATGACCGGGCGGGGGTCCACGAGGCCACCGGCGAGCAGGGCGCGGCTCTGATACCACGTCTTCCAAATCAGCCGCCCGGTGATGCCATGCACGGTCGCGCCCTTGAAGATGACATCGCCCGCCATGTCCATCTCGTAGGGGCGGGCGGGGGTGCCGAGCATGGAGATGGAGCCGCCGAAGCGCAGCATCTCGAACGCCTGCTGGGTGGCTTTGGCGTTACCGCTCATCTCCAACACCACCCCGGCCCCCACCCCGCCAGTCGCCTCGCGCACCGCGGCCACGGGGTCGCGCTCCTGCGAGTTGATGGTCAGGGTGGCGCCCATCTGTTGTGCGAGGTCGAGCCGCAGGTTGTTCACATCAATCGCCGCCACCCCCACCGCCCCCGCCGCCCGCGCGATGCCAATCGCCCACAAGCCGAGCGGCCCACAGCCGACGATTGCCACGTACTCAGTGGTGAGCGGTTGGGCCATGGCGGTATGCACCGCGTTGCCGAACGGCTCCATGATGCTGGCGAGGTCGGCGGGGAGGCCGGGGGCGTTCTGCCAGCAGACGGCGGCGGGCACGGCGATATACTCGGCGAAGCAGCCGTCGCGGTCCACCCCCACAATCTCCACGTTCTGGCAGATGTGGCGCATATCGGTGCGACACTGGTAGCAATGACCACAGGTGATGTGCGTCTCCACGGACACGAAGTCGCCGACCGCCAGTTCGCGCACGCTGCTGCCCACCTGCACAATATCGCCGCAGAACTCGTGGCCCATCGTCTGCGGCGGATGTACGCGCCCCTGCGCCCAGGGGTCCCAGTTGTAGATATGCAGGTCGGTGCCGCAAATCGAGGTGGCCCGCACCTTAATCAGCACCTCGTCGGGTCGCACGGTGGGGACAGGCACCTGTTGCAGTTGCGCCCCCGCCGCCGCCGCGCTCTTCACCACCGCTCGCATCGTGGTGGGGATGGTGACGGGCGACTGGTGCGCGGCGGGGTCGGCGACCACGCGCAGGGTGGAACTCTCGGTTAGGGTAGTCAAAGCCAATGCCCTCCTCGTCGAGCGCATCAATATTTTGCCAATCGGGTCGCCGTGCTGGGGGCGGCTCTACGCTTGAGTATAGCACTGGCCCATAACGGTGTCAAGCACGAGGCGGACGCTCATAGGGCGGTGACAATGTTTGGAACAAAGGTATCGGCGGTTGACATCGCAGGCGGGATAGGGTATAATACCGCTTGCCCACCGCAACGTGGGTCGGTTACTGGAGACGTGGTGTAGTGGCCTAACATGCAGCCCTGTCAAGGCTGAGATCGCGGGTTCGAATCCCGTCGTCTCCGCCCAGTCAACCAAACCGAAAGCCCTGACTTTTCTAAGTCGGGGTTTTTGTTTTTTGTTTA
>JBBSEE010000258.1:0-4924 GCA_038239995.1 Chloroflexia bacterium
AATCTTGCTCCTGCCTCACCCGCAAGGTGACGAGCAAACCATCCTCGGTCTGCTCCTCGGCAACAGTGAAGTAGGAGCGGCCCTCTTGCACCCAGCGGGCCACCGCGTGGTCGAACAGCACGCGCACCACTAGGTTGCGGTCATCGCGCTCATCGCTCTCGCGCTGGTAGGGATGGCGGGTGAAGTGGGTGGGCAGGATGGTGAGGTTATCTATGCGGTCGAGGCGGAAGTTACGCATCGCCTTGCGCTGGTGGTCATCCGCGACGAGGTACATTGCGCCGTCGTAATAGGCAAGGCTATAGGGGTCGGCCTCGCGGACTGCGGGAGAGTCGCCGCCGCTGTAGCGGGGGTAATAGGCGAAGCGCACGCTGAGATGTTCGATAATCGCGCGGCGGAGTTGGGCCAGCTTATCGCCCTGTTCGTCGGGGGCGGGGTTGTTGCTGCTGACGAAGCGGATGTTGTCGCGCAGGTAGCGCACCTCGTCGCGCACCGGCTGGCGCAGCACCCCCTCAATTTTGCGGCTGGCCGATTGCGCGGCGGCACGGTACTGCGCGTCGAAGTTGCGGGCCATGAAATCGCTGCCCAGCAGCAGCAGCATCGCCTCATCGGTGGTGAAACTGAGCGGGGGGAGGAAGTAGCCCTCCATCAGCGCGTAGCCCTGCCCCGGCACCGCCAGCAGCGGTACGCCCGACTCGCTGAGGGCTTGGATGTCGCGGTAGATAGTGCGCTTGCTGGTCTCGAAGGTACGAGCGAGGTCCTCGGCGCGTTGCTTGCCCTTGCCCTGTAGCTCCAGCACGATGGCGAGCAGGCGGTCGGTGCGGTTCATCTCGCCTACACAGCTTGTGGCACAATCGCAATGCACTCAATCTCCACCAGCCCATCCTTCGGCAGCCTGCCCACCTCGACCGTGCTGCGGGCGGGCGGGTTCTGGTCGGCGGGGAAGAACTCGGCGTAGACGGCGTTCATCTCCGCAAAGTCGCTGATGTGGGCGAGGAACACGGTGGTCTTCACCACATGGGCAAGGTCAGTGCCTGCCGCCTCCAGCACCGCCTTCAGGTTGGTGAGTGCTTGTCGGGTCTGCTGCCCCACGCTCCAGTCGGTCTCCTCGATTTGGCCGGTGGCGGGGCGGATGGCAAGTTGCCCAGAGCAGAACACAAGGTTGCCGCTGCGGATGGCTTGCGAGTACGGCCCAATCGCGGCGGGGGCGTTGTCAGTATGAATGGCCTGTCGGTCGGATGAGTGCATGTTTGCTCCTTGTGGCTAATGATTGGTGGTTGATGGTCGTGGATAGTTCGATGATGCCCGCTTCGGCGGCGGTGAGGTAGTCGCGGGCCAGAGTGATGTCGAGGGGCTGGTTGATGCTCTGCACCTCGTCATTGAGGCGGGCGCGGACTTGCACCTGAATCGCGGGGCGGTCGAGCAGGAACGCCTCCATCTGGGCCAACGCCCGCATCGCCTCGGCCTGTCGCGCGATGTGCTGTGGCTCGGCCACGGAGCGGTACTCGTAGACGAACTCCTCGGTCACGCCGTCAGGGGTGAGCAGGATGTGCAGGCTGTGCCAGCGACGCACCGCCTTCAGGCTGGGGTAGAGGTAGGAGTTGAGGGCGCGGTCGAGGGTGCCGTCCACGAAGCGGCGGTCGTACTTCTGCAACATCAGGTGGCGCAACTGGTCAATGGTCAGCTTGCCGTCGGCCACCTGCTTGCGCCACTCCATGTAGGTATCCCAGTTGAAGTGTTCCTCCATCTTGGGCTGCTGGGCGAGGCGCATAATCTGGTCTTGCACATCATCCTCCCGCTCCACGATGTGCCGCCACATCGCCAGCGGCTGGGCCTCGAACCACACGAGGTCGGCGAGGCGGACGTAGTGGGGGTATGATAGCGGGCCAACATCGTTCATCGGTATGTCCTCAGATGCCCATCACAATCTGCACTTGGCTGGCCTCATCGTCTTGCCTACGGACGCTATCGGGCAGGGCGCAGTCGAGCTTGTATTTGCTGTCTATCCGACCATTGCGGCTAATGCGGTCTACAATCATCTGGTAATAATCGGGGTCGAGTTCGGTGGTGATAAAGTTACGCTCTAGCTTTATGCACACGTCTACCTCTGCCCCACTGCCGCCGAATAGGATAAGCACATTGTCGCCCGGCATGGTGCAAGATGAGATGAGCATCTCGGATAGGCGTTGTGGTATCTGGCAGGCGTGAACGGTCTTCTCTTGGCTGACATTTTTGACCAAATCGAAGTAGAACCACGAGTAAGGCATCCGCCCCTTGATACCTCGCGCGATGCGCTCACGGATGCGCTTGTCGGTGGGATTCTGATATTCCTCGGCCACGTTATCCTTGTAGAAGGCATTGTGGTCCGACTTAGTAGCGTGCAGGATGCTGCGATGCGCGGTGGTGAACTTACGGCGGCTATGTCCCACATTGGTGTTGTAGACCCAGACGTAATCGTTGACTTGTGCGGCGATTTGGTCGAGACAGCGCACCCGCAGATAAGCATTCTGCTTCGGATAGTTGATGAAAAATAGGTTGCCACTATCCTTCAGCACCCTCATACACTCGCGGGCAAGCTGACAGTACCAATCAATGTAGCTGTCGAAGTCGGTCGTATACGACCTGCTATTGTACTTGATGCCCACATTGTAGTCGGGGTCGCCGAAGATGCAGTCCACACTACTATCGGGTAGTTGGCGTAGCAAGTCCAGCACATCGAGGTTGAAGGCTTGGTTAAGCGGTAGGGTGGTCATGTTCTAGCTCTCCAATTTGTTCGTCTAGGTTATATTGTCTCTTCTTCAGTAGTCTGATGCTGGTAGGCCGCTCTTTATCGTCGAACACATATTCATATAGCCGATACGATGCTTTACCTTTTTAGTAAGGTCGAATTGGTTGCTGAAAGAGCCACCAGTTTCTTGCTTGACCAAAGCGTTGTCAAAGGCCAAATCAGTTGAACCTTCAGTGTTCAAGCGTGTATAGATTTGGAAGATGAGTTCTTTCTTGCTCAATCTACAATCCCTTCGATTGGATATAGTGCCGCAATCATCGCGGGCAAATCGGCGAACAGATAATCGGGCCGCTGCTCGGCTGGCAGCGCATCCACCTCTGCCTGCGTGCTAACCCCGGTCAGCACCATGATGGTACGTAGCCCCGCCGCCTTGCCGCCCGCGATGTCGGTATCCAATCGGTCGCCCAAGGCCGCGATGGTGGCCGGTGGCAGGCCCAATATCCGGATGGCGATGTCCATAATCGGGCGGAAGGGCTTGCCGATGATGGTGGGTTGCACCCCAGTGGCGGCCACGAGGGCGGCGACGATTGCTCCCGCGCCGGGAGCTAGCCCCTGCTCGGTGGGCAGAGTCACGTCCGGGTTGGTGGCGATGAAGCGTGCGCCGCGCCCAATGGCGAGGGCGGCAATCTTCAGTTTATCGTAGGTTAGCTGAGGGTCGAGGCCGACGATCACCGTGTCGGGGTGCTGGTCGTCATAAATGGCTGAGGCGTAAACTTGCAATGCCTCGGCGATGCTCTGCCCCCCGATGTAGTAGAAGCGGCCAATGGGGGGACGCTCGGCTAGCCAGTAGCCGGTCGCCAACGCCGAGGTGAAGATGCGCTGGGGGTCAATCTGCCCGATGCCCAGCCGCGCCAGCTTGTCGCTGTATGCCGCGGCACTGAGGCTGCTGTTGTTGGTGACGAGCAGCCAGCGGATGCCGCGTGCGTCCAGCGCAGGGAAAAGCTCCGCCGCCCCGCGCAGAGCCTGCTGCCCACGATACAGCACCCCGTCCATGTCTATGAGCAAGCCGTGTATGTCGGTTGGCAATTGCATGGGGGTATTATAACATCTGTGTTATAATCTTGCTGTTCTTCCCCGAAAATAAAGTTTTGATGAGGAGCATCTATGCAAATAACCCAAATGCACTCGTGGGAGGTAAGCGCGACCGAGGCGTTCGCCATCCAGCAGCGATTGCGCGGGCTGGTCAGCCTAGAGGATGCCCCGATATTGGATACCCCCGGCGGGGTGCGCCTCGTCGCGGGGGTGGACATCAGCACGAAGCTGGTGGCGCGGGCAGCGGTAGTGCTGCTCTCCTTTCCCGCGCTGGAAGTGGTCGAGGTGGCGACTGCCGAGCGACCCCTCAGCTTCCCCTACGTGCCGGGGCTGCTCTCCTTCCGTGAGGCTCCCGCGATTCTAGCCGCCTTCGAGCAACTGTCGCAAACCCCCGACCTCGTCGTCTTCGATGGACAGGGCATTGCCCACCCCCGTCGCTTCGGCATCGCCAGCCACATTGGGGTCATCCTCGACCTGCCCAGCTTTGGCTGCGCCAAGTCCCTGCTGCGGGGCAAGCCAGAAGGCATCCTCGCCCCCCAGCGCGGCGCGATCGTGCCTTTGATAGACAAGGGGGAGCAAGTCGGCGCGGCGGTGCGAACCCGCGATGCGGTCAACCCCGTGTACATCTCCCCCGGCACCGACATCAGCATTGACACTGCGGTGCGCTTCACCCTTGCTTGCTCTAGGGGCAAGTACCGCCTCCCCGAACCCACCCGCCTCGCCCACAATCACGCCGCGCAGTAATAAAATGGGTCTGAAAAGGGCGAACCACGGTTCGCCCCTACGCCCGAAAATCCCAGCTTTCCGTCCCCCCTGCTAGGTGCTTCCCCCACTGTGTAGATTTAGCACCACCGCCGCATAGGGCTTGGCTCGCGCCTCGGCCCGCGCCTCGGCCTGCTCAATCATCCGCTTCACGGTTGCCAGTAGCTCGTCAACGTCGAACGGCTTGACCAGTAGCTCCACATTCACCGACTTTAGCTGCTCTTTTAGCAGCACCTCAGCGTGACTTAGCCCGGTGCAGATGATGACCGGAACATCGCTCAGGTCCACGCTATCGCGCAGTTGGTCAAGGATGTCCTCGCTGCCATCTATCCCTTTGTGCAAATG
>JBBSEE010000259.1:0-4919 GCA_038239995.1 Chloroflexia bacterium
ATGAGTGATGAGTGATGAGTGATGAGTGATGAGTGATGAGTGATGAATGGTAAATGGTAACTGGCAACCGTGATGTAGGGGCGGGTTGCACTCGCCCCACCGCTCGCCCAACCGCCGCGCAGCCACGTTTATCGTAAATGGCAACCATGACGTAGGAGCGGGTGGCACTCGCCCCACCGCCGCGCAGCCACGTCTATCTTAACTGGCAACCGTGATGTAGGGGCGGGTTGCACTCGCCCCACCGCCGCGCAGCCACGTCTATCTTAACTAACCGATTGCTGTGCCTAAACTTTGTCTGCTTGTCCGCTTTCGAGTCCGCTGGCTGCTGTTCAGGGATAATAGTAGAGGCGCATCGCATCCGCCTTGCTTCTGTGCAAAGATAGTAATGGAATGAAAAAGCGGCCCACCCCTTTGCAGGAATGGGCCGCTTGGTCGCCTGCTAGCTACTTCAACAGCTTGAAGTAGGCGATGGACTGTACGTTGGTGAATTCGCCTTGAAAGGTGACGGCCCACTGTCCGTCGGTGTAGAACAACGTCGAGCTAGTGTCAATCGTGACCACGATGTTGGTGCCGTGTGCGCCGAAGCTGCGCGGGGCAGTGGTGCCAATCACGTTGCCCGCCGGGTCGTTGAACCAGAAACTGAGCTTCTCGTCGGGGGCGAATTGCAGCAGGGTAACGGTGAATACCGTGCCAATCTTGCCGCACTTGGGGGTAATGGTGGCGAAGGAGCCGTCCGGCACGCCCGCACAGGGGTCGTTGGGCGGGGGGTTGCCGTGAGTAGCTTGATAGCGTTGCGTTCCTAGCAAGGTAAGCAGCACCTCGTTGGCACTGCCCGCGTTCTCTTGATGCCACTCGAACTCGGCCCGCTCGAAATACTGCACGTAGTAGGTCTGGCCGTTGGTGTCGCTCTTCTCTTGGAACACGGGGCTGATGGGGAAGCCCTGTTGCGCGAGACCGCCGTGATTGGCCCAGTAGTCGTAGAACTTGCCGCCCACGGTGTAGCCGGTCTCGTTGAACTTATGATTGCCGCCCGGCCATGTGAAGGTCTCCGCCGCGCCGTTGGGGTACTTCTGCTTGTAGCGGAAGCTGCCTAGCTGGGCGAGCAGCACATCGTAAGGCTTGTTGTTCTCCGGGTGATACTCCATCACCGAACGCTCGAAGTATTGGGTCAGGTAGCTCTTGCCGTCCGAGGCCTGCTCCATGGCCGCGTCGGACACCGGGTAGCCCTGCTGGGCGAGGCCACCGTGCGTCTGCCAATAGCTCCAAAACAGGGGCGGCACGCAGTGCTGGGTTTCGACCACGAATTGGCCGTCGCAGGCGGCGAGGGCCTTGTTGCCGCTGGGCAGGAACATCCCCACGCTGAGGACAAAGGCAGCCAGCAGGACGAGGTGAAGTGCTTTCTTCATGCTCCGAGGTCTCCTTTCTGAGGGTAGAAGCTAGATGGTCAATCGCTGCTAGCAAGGGGGCAACGCGATTGTAGCACCCTTGTCGGCATAGTCTACGCAATCGGGCGGGGCAAAGTTTCAGTCCCCCACGCTGCGTGCGCTGCGTCAATTGTATGGCAAGATGCGGGCCGAGGCAACCCCAGTTTGTGTGCAATATTGTGAGCAACCCGCCTATCCCGCGCGGCTAAGGCAGAAGTGGGTCGAGGCGAGCGCAACCCACCCCTACGTAAATACACCATCGCCGCGACGAATTGGAATTACATGGAACAAAACTGCCCCGCGTCTCTGACAAGAGAGCGGGGCAACTGGGGCAATAGCTACCCCAATCTAAAATCTAAAATCACATATACTCGGCCTTGAGCGACTCGAAGTCGTAGTCCTGCGACCACGCCCGCTCCGATAGTTCCAGCAGAGTGCCGCGCTGCAAGAGGGGGACTTGGTCCTCGTAGGTGGGCCGCTCCGCCGCGTAGATGACCCCCATAGGGATGCGCTCGCCCCATTCTTGGGCCTTCAACCATGCTGCGTTGCGGTCGGTGGGGTCGTAGTCGGGGTTCTCTTCGTTGATTTTGTAGACCCGCTCCTTGTACCATTCGTTGGTGTTGACGTGATTGTAGGTGATGCAGGGTTGCAGCACGTCCACCAGCGAGTAACACTTGTGCTGGATTGCCAGCATCATGATTTGGGCGAGGTGCTTGGGTTCGCTGCTGAAGCTGCGGGCGATGAAGCCTGCGCCCATCGCCATCCCCAACGCGATGGGGTTGACCGCCACCTCGATGCTGCCCTCCGGTGAGGTGCTGCTCAGGTAGCCGTGTTCGCTGGTGGGCGAATACTGCCCTTTGGTCAGGCCGTAGACTTGATTGTTCTCCACGATATGGGTGATGTCGGGGTTGCGGCGCATGGTGTGGATGAGGTGATTGCCGCCGATGCCGTAGCCGTCGCCGTCGCCGGTCACGGCGATGACCTTCAGCTTGTGATTAGCTAGCTTGATGCCGGTGGCAACCGCGAGGGCGCGACCGTGTATCGAGTTGTAGCCGTTGACCCGAATGTAGTGGGGCAGCTTCGAGCCGCAGCCGATGCCGCTGACCACCAACGCCTCGTGGGGGGCGAGGCCGAGGCCGACCAAGGCCTGCTTCAGCGCGGCGAGGATGCCGAAGTCGCCACAGCCGGGGCACCACGTGCTTTTCTCCGGCGACTGGTAGGTCTTCACGTCAACCTTGTTCACCATCATAATGCCCTGACTGGTGCCGGGGCGAACTAGTGTATCAGCCATGATTGTTCACCTCTTCTTTGACCGCCGCGACCACATCCTCCTGCGAGTAGGGGTGGCCGTTGTAGCGGAGTATCTGACCGTTGGGGACGCAGCCGGTCTCGACGCGGATGATGCGGGCGAGTTGGCCGGTATAATTCTGCTCGATGACGATGGTGTGCTTGGCCCGCGCAAATAGGGCCTCGGTCTCCTCTGCGGGGAAGGGCCAAACGTCCACGTAGTGGAAGAAGTTGGTGGTCATCCCCTCGGCATTGAGCATATCGGTTGCCATCTTGATGGCCCCATAGGTGCTGCCCCAGCCAATCAGGGTGAGGTCGGCATCGGCAGGGCCGTAAAGGGTGGGCTTGAGCGTATCAACGCGGGCAGCATCCAGCTTTCGCATCCGCTTCCGCATCTGGGCCACACGGGTGGGTGGGTCCTCGGTGATGTAGCCGCGCTCGTCGTGTTCGTCGCCAGTGGTGATGTACACCGCTTTGGGGTGGCCGGGCAGGGCGCGGGGTGACACGCCACTGTCGGTGACGGCATGGCGCAGGTAAGTCCAGTCCTCGGTCATCGCGTCTAGCTGTGCCATGGTGAGGAACTCGCCACGCTCGACCTTGACCGCACTGAAGTCCATATCCTCCGGCTCGATAGTCTCTAGGGTGGTGGATAGCATCATGTCGGTAAGCACGATGGCGGGCATCTGGTACTTCTCGGCAAGGTTGAAGCTGCGATAACCGGCGGCGAAGGCTTGCAGCACGTTGCCGGGGGCCAGCACCGCGCGGGGGAACTCGCCATGGCTGGCGTGGATGACGAACTCTAGGTCGGGCTGCTCGGTCTTGGTGGGCAGGCCGGTGCTGGGGCCGCCCCGCTGCGCCTCGACGATAACCACTGGGGTTTCGGTCATCGCCGCGAGGCCGAGGGCCTCGACCATCAGGTCGAACCCACCGCCCGATGTGTTGGTCATCGCCCGCACGCCCGCATGGGCCGCGCCGATTGCCATTAGGATAGCGGCCAGTTCATCCTCGGTCTGCTTGGTGAGGATGTCGAACTTGGCGGCGTGGGCGGTCATCCACTCGATTACGCTGGTGCCGGGGGTCATGGGATAGGCGGAGTTGAAGCGACACCCTGCCGCGACTGCGCCCATGCAGAAAGCGGCGTGCGCGTTCAGCACCATCCGCTGCTTGGGGTTGGGCATCGGTTGCAACTTCCAACCGAAGTCGCCCGCATAGTTGTCCGCCCCGAAGGCGTAGCCGCGCCGCACCACCTCTAGGTTGGCATCCACCACCGGCTGGCCCTTGCGCTTGAAGTTCTTGCGGATGACCTCTTCCATGTAGCCGATTTCGTAGCCGGTCACGCCCGCGAGGACACCGAGGGCGGCGGTATTCGCCATAATGTCGTCGCCCGCGACCTCCTTGGCAATCTTCTTTAGCGGGGCGGACATCAGCTTGACCTTGCCTTCATCCACATCGGCGCGGTTGAACTTCAGCCCCTCATCGAAGATAATCGCCCCACCCTCGACTAGCTCCTTGCTGTGTTCGCTAATCGTCTCATTGTCGAAGGCCATCAGCATCTGCAAGTTGCTGCTGAAGCTATGCACCGGGGTGGCCGAAGCACGAATGTGGTAGAAGTTGTGGCCGCCGCGAATGCGCGACTGGTAATCTTGCAGGCCGTAGATGTACAGCCCGCCACGAGCGAGGGCGCGGACGAAGCCCGCCCCGCTGGACTCCACGCCCTGCCCAGCCTCACCGCCCATCTTGATGTTGATGTCGTTAACCTGAACCATATGAGTGCAATCCTCTCTTCAGCAATCTCGTCCCTTGTCGCCCCCGGCGCGGCGGTTAGTTTGTTCACTGTGCAAACTTAGGCGGCGGACAGAGCAAGGGTAATGCGACAGCAGGGTGTGAATATAGAACCCGACACTGGGTCAAAAGGGGTCGTTCACGTCATTGGGGACGGCCCGCCAATGTTACCTGCCTTACGGCAGGGCGCAGGCATGCTGCGCGATTTAGCGGTCGTGGGGGGTCTGCGGGGTGCAGGCTTTGCGCGGCCAATATTGATTATATCGCAAAGGGGTAGGTTTGGCAAGTTTAGGCGCGGCGGTTGGTGGCTAGACTAGAGCTAATCGGCGGAGATTGATAGATTTTGATAGGAGGCCCTTTTGCGTTACTGCGGTATATCCGGCAGCTTGTCGCCCTCCTCGCGGATGAAATCCACATGGCGATCAT
>JBBSEE010000260.1:0-4919 GCA_038239995.1 Chloroflexia bacterium
CTACGTGACCGCCGCGCAGATGGTCGCCCAAAACGTCGAAGCCCAGAGCATGGCGGGGGTGCTGACGGCGGCCAATGTGCTGACCATTCACCTACCGCTTACTGAGGAGACGGCGGGGATGCTGAACCGCGAACGGATGTTGACCATGCCGCGCGAGGCGTTCATCATCAACGCGGCGCGGGGCGGGGTCATAGACGAGGTCGCGCTGGCCGACCTGTTGCGCGAGGGACATATCGGGGGGGCAGCACTGGACGTGTATGAGACCGAGCCGCCTGCCGCCGACAACCCGCTTATCACCCTTGCCAACGCCGACCCTAACATCAACCTCGTGTTCACCCCGCACATCGGCGCGTCCACCCACGAGGGACAAGTAACCGCCGCGATACAGGCGGCGGAGATTGTGCTTAACTTCTTTAAGTAGGAGTTACGCTGTTGGGCAGGGCGTATGCGATTCGCCCCTACATCAACAGGTACAAATCCACCCCCAACTGCGTAACTCTTTAAGGATAAATAAGGGGAAAGATAATGAACAGCGTAAGCTACAATGTGGAAGTGCTAAAGCGGGGTAATAACGAGGTGTACCCTATGCCCTTCTTCGTTTCGTTGCAGGTCAAGGACGCAGCGGCAGCAACTGCGTGGTATCGTGACGTGTTGGGCTTTGTAGTGATGTTCTCCGCTCTCGGCCCCGGCGGGCAGGTGATGATGAGCCACATCCGCTGGATTAAGTTCGCCGACCTGATGCTCATCCCTGCGCCGTCCATGCCCGATGCGGCGGGCGCAGGGATGAAGCTCAACTTCCAAGTCTGGCCGGAGGATATTGCGCTCGACGAGCTAGCTGCCCAATTTCAAGCACGGGGCGCAGAGATAGTCGAAGGGCCAGTAGACCGCCCGTGGAACACCCGCGAGTTCACCGTGCGCGACTCCGACGGCTATCTGCTCACATTTACCCAAGTGGACTACGCCCGCCTCAGTGGTTCGTTTGACACTACCATGGAGTGGCTGGGCCGATGACCCTTTCCACCCTCTACCTTCCGCTTACGGCGAATTGGCGGGCGGCTGGGCGGTAATGTGGACGGTATGGACGATGCTGGCGTTGAACTTGTTGTTGCTCACCGACAGCTTGACCGTGTAGTCGCCCACTTTACCAAAGTCGTGGACGGGGTTGGCCTCGGTGCTGCTCTGGCCGTCGCCGAAGTCCCAACGCTGGTCGGTATAGTTACCGCTCAGGTTGGTGAAGCGGACGGTGGCACTGTCGGGGGCTAGCTGCTCCCACTTGAACGCGGCGGTGGGGGCACTAACCTGTTGGGGCTGACCGAGCAGGGCATCATGTGCGCCCGGCCACACCACTACGGCGATGACTAGCACCATGGCGGCGACCATCGCCCCCGCCAGCCAGCGACCGGCGAACGCACGGGCAGGAGCGCGGCCATCCAGCGCGGCGTGCATTGCGGCGCGGGCCTTTGCCTCGGCAGCCGGGCGGAGCGTGGGGCTAGCCATGCTGCGCCCCATCTGCCGCATTGCCGCCTCAGTCTGGCGCAGGCGGCTCACCTCAGCGGCGAAGGCGGGGTCGCAGCGGATACGTTGCTCCACCGCGCTTCTCGTCTCTGCCCCCAGACTGCCATCCATATATCGCTCCAGCGTGTCCGCGCCGGTCAAATCTACATTGTTGCTGCTCATTTCCTTGCTCCTCGGTATCGTTAGTCCACCCCTCTGCTTATTATTAGTCAGTTCGCTTCGCAAATCTTCACTTTTTCAGACCGACATTCGGCCAATTTCCGCCCAATCTTCGGGCAGACTGTCGCCCAACGCCTGCTGCAAGCGTTGCCGCGCGGTGTGCAGGCGCGAATGTACCGTACCTTCACTACAATCGAGGGTGGCGGCAATCTCCGCGCACGACATATCCATATAGTAACGCAGCACCACCACGATGCGTATCTTGTCGCTGAGGCGAGTGACGGCGTTCCACACCTCGCGGCTGAGGTCGTTTCGCAGTGCGGCGTTCTCTGGTAGGCTGGCGGGCGAGGGGTCAACGGGGTCAAACTCGATGTCGTCCTCGTAATCATTATGCCGCCCCAGCAGCGACAAGGGGATGGTGAGGAAGCGTTTGTACTGCTGCTTGCGCCGACAGTTGTTGACCACCACTTGGTTCAGCCAATGGTCGAAGCTGCCGCGTTGGGGGTCGAAGGTGCGAATTGAGCGGGTGAGGCCGACGAATACGTCTTGCACCACATCCTCTGCGTCCTGCACATGGCGCATGAGGGCGAGGGCGAGGCGATATACCTGCCCTTGATAGCGGGTGAATAGCAGGTCGAAGGCGGCGCGGTCGCCCTGTTGGCATCGCGCTACTATCTCGTTGCTCTCGTGCTGCTTGCTAGTGTTCACCGCTGCGCTCATCATCCGCTCTCCTTGCCCCCTATTTTATCCCATCTGGTGATGATGTACAATACCCAACCTTAATCACCGCTGGCTTGTATCAATGTTGAACAATATCTTAGGGAGGGCATACGGATGCGGAAACTTGCGACCATGGGTATCTGCCTGCTAGCCTATCTCGCACTCAATCGTCCTGCCAGGGTGGAGGCAGCCGAAGCCCCCACTCCTGACCGTTACGTCTACTTCCAGACAAACGGGCCGAGTGCGCCGATTACCGATGGCGATTGGTATACCAATCGCGCCAACGGGGTGGCGATTGGCTTCACCTACCTGTCTATCAACTTGCCCTGCGGCTGGCCGCGCAACTTGCCAGTGATGATTGACCTGCAAAGCCCGGAGATGAACAGCAGCGACACGCAGTACGATGAAGGGGCGGCGATGGGGGTAACTACTTTCGAGCTATATTCCCCCGGCACGCTGCCGCCCACCGCGACCACCCCGCATCTGCCCGCCCCTTACACCGGCATTAGCGGCTCGCTCACTACATATCCCGCAAGTTATCAACCATGGCAATCTAACCTCTCGCCCGCAAAGTCGCCTGTGACCTCGACCAGCGGCCTCGACGAGGGGTGGGTGCGTTACCATACCCTTGCTGCGCCAGTCGCTTGCGGGGTCTATCTGCTTCGTGCCCAGAGCAGCGATGGCGACCAGAATGGCTGGCGGCTGCGGGTGGGCTACGACCCCGATGCTGACCCCAACAATCCCCCGCCGCCGCACGCTGACGACCCCGATGCGCGACCCGGCAGCGGCGATGAGCTTACTATCGCCATCTTGCAGGCCACCCTAGTGCATCATCAGGATGACCATACCAAGCAGTGCGCCGACTTGTACCAGTTCGTCGCCCCTACCACCCAAGCCGCCTTTCACAACTTCGATATGGATGCTAACCCTAGCACTACCAATGGACTGCCAGAGAACACGGTCTACAACACCATCACCTACATCAGCCCCGACGGACGCACCTATCAGCCCCCCCCTTCGGGCAATGGGGTGTGGAATGGCGGCACGCAGTTCAGTCGTGGGCGCGGCGATGTGATTGCTCGACCCTACCCCGGCTGGTGGCGCATCCACACTTGTAGCGATGTAAAAAATCAGTATATCCAAGAGGGGCAAAGCGGCCAACCGCTCTACACCGTGCAGCCGCCCACCCCGATACTCACCTACACCCCACCTCTCGCCCCGCCACACCCCGACGCGACGCACGCCACCTATATCCTATCCCTCGCTAATGTCTCCGACCATACCACCACCCCCGGCGCGGCGACCGGCATCACCGTTACTGTCCGCTTGACCCCGGCGCAACATTATGTGAGCTGCGGTTTCGTTGCCACCCTGCACGGTAGCTGCCGCCTATCGGCCACTCATGCGGTTGATTATCAAGTCGCCGACCTACTAGCCGCCGGTCAAAGCGGCAGTATCAGCCTTACCCTCGGCGATGCCCAGACCGCCGCCAGCGACCGCATCACCCTTGCCTACCACGACCTGCTGGGCAATCGCTATACCCCGGCCTTTAATCCACCCCCGTTGCAGCCGCTGCCCGATACCGGCGCAGGGTATGGCGGGGTGATGGGTGGGCTGCTGCTAATCGGCGGCTTGCTGCTGGTAGGGATGGGGCTAGGGATGCGCCGCGTGGCGTGGTGTTCGCAGCCTTGACACCTCCACCCCCTTATGGTACGATTGGGCTTGATTATCAACCTAATCCATAAGGAGGGCAGCAGTGATGCGAACTACCATGAACAGCGCGGAGCTTTACACCCGCTGGGTCGGGGTCATCTACCTCATCGCCGCGACGATGGGCGCGGCCTACTTCTATGCCGACTTCTGGGGGCTGTCGGGGCTTCCCGGCAACTGGACCTTGATTGCCATATATGGGCTGATTGGTGCGGTGGGCGCATTCATCGGCCTACTGGTGGGTAAGCCAGAGCCGTGCTATACCTTTACCCTGCTGGCGGGCATCGTGCTGACCGTGGTCGGCATCCTCAACCTCGTCTATCCAGCATACACTGTGTTCTGGGGCGGGGAGAAGGCAAAGATTGGCGACGGCATCTTTGAACTGCTGGTCGGCTTGCTCGGCCTGTACATCGCCTTCAGCACGCGGATGAAGCACGCGGGTGCCGAAGCGGTGCGGGCGGTTGAGGTTTGAGGTTTGAGGTTTGAGGGTAGCGATGAGTGCTGCGTGATGAGTGATGAATAGAGTAGGGGCGAATCGCATCCGCGCTGTCCAACTGCTCCTATTTGGATTATTGCTTCGATTATTGCTTCATCGTAGGCCGATAAGTCCGCCCCTTCCACGTTACCCCCTTGCCGCTAAGGACGCGGAAGAGCGAGTTGAGGATAATCGCGGTGAAGATGACCGCGCCGAGCGGGAAGGTGAGCAGATAAGCGAATGGCAGGCCTAGTCGTCGCTGAATGAGGCGGAGGAAGGTCAGGCCCGTGCCTAGCTGGAAGCTACTTTGGGCCAAAGCCAGCACATCGGCGGGTTGGGC
>JBBSEE010000261.1:0-4911 GCA_038239995.1 Chloroflexia bacterium
AACTTACTCGCACCATTGGCGATTGCCAGCACGTACTGGCGGGGCAATCGCGCCGCCTGAAGCTCAGTGCTGACCCCGTTGCCCGCGCAGTCCACGCAGGTACTCTCCCCATCCTCGGTCACCCAAATCGGCTTGTTCGCCCCGCCGTGCGCGGCCAGCCATTGGTGGGCGATGCTGAGGCGATAAGGCAGGTTCTGCACCGGGTTGTCGCGGGCCACATCCTCCGGCTGGCGGTCGGTCATGAAGGTATGTACGCCGAGGAGGTCGAAGTTTAGCTGGCCCTGACTGGCGGCCACCACTTGTTCGAGGAAGGCGAGACCCTCGTTGTCGCGGTCGTGAATGTAGACTGAGCCAACCATCACCAGCGCGGCGGGGTCGGCCCGCTTTACCGCTTGATAGCCCTGCCATAGCAGCGCGGCGTAGGCGGCGGGGTTGGGTTGGGGCTGCCATGTGCCCGCCTTGTCCGGCTCGTTCCACAACTCCCACACTGCGACGCGGTCTTTCCAGTGCCGCACCGTCGCCTCCACATAGCGGCCATAGCTGGCGGGGTCATTGGGCGGATACCAATACCAGTTAGGCTGCGACTCGCTGACCCCGCTCGCCCACGTGGGAGTGGTAAGCAGCATCCCCACTACCCCGATGCCCGCTTGTTGCAAGGTGGCAAGGCGGCTGTCGTAGACCGCGAAGTTGAACTGACCCTCGGTCGGCTCGATGTTGGCCCAACTTAGCTCCTCGCGCGACCAGCGCACCCCCAAATCGGTGGCACTGTCGGATACCCGCTTCAGGTCTGCCTTCGGTCGCTCCAAGCCGGTGATGTATAGGTTCAGCCCGAAGGGGGAGTCGGGGGCGGGGCGGCCTGCCGGGGGCGCATCATCGGCCCGCGCCGGTGGGGGGATGAGCAGGGCGGCAGCGACGATGATGAGCCAGACGAGGGGGACACGGCGGGCGCGGTTGGGCACAGGTGGGGTTTCCTTCTAGCGGGTTGATAGTGAGTACGATATGCCCGATTATAGCTTGCTACGCTCATCAGCGTCAAGGTGGTAACTCTTTAATCTTTTCTCTTTAATCTTTAATCTGATACTTTGTGAAATCCCCAACATTCAGGTTGACATAGGCGGCTCTGGTAAGATATAATCTGGCAGCCCCCGCCATCTGATGCGTGGGGAGATTAGCTTATGCACTGTTTGTCTGGAAGGAGAGGCAGTAAAATTGCGCTCAAATACTACTGCAAGTCTGTTGGTAGGGGTGATTGTGCTTACCCTGTTGGCCCTGTGGGTGGACTTCAGCAGCACGGTCGGCCTGTTTGGCATTGACCGCACAGTTAGCACGCGGCTCGGCCTCGACCTCGTGGGCGGGGCGCAGGTGGTGCTGGAAGCCCAGCCCCCCGCGGGGGCGACCACGATTACGGCGGACGAGCTTAATCAGGTTCGCCAAGTGCTAGAGAACCGCATCAATGGCTCTGGCGTGTCCGAGCCGCTGGTGCAGACACAGGGCCAGAACCGCCTGCTGGTCGAACTACCCAACGTGGATAATGCCGACCAAGCGATTACCACCCTGCAACAGACCGGCTATCTCGAATGGGTCAACTCCGAGGCTACCCCCCTCAACGAGGGCGACATCATCCAGACCGACCCCACTGCTACCGCCCCCTACAGCAACGCGACTGGCATGGTCTACCCAGTGGTCATCACCGGCAAGGATATTGACGGCAGCGGGGTGGGCATTCAGTTCGACCAGTTGAATAAGCCAGAGGTGTCGTGGAAGCTGAAGGGCGATGCCAGCAAGAAGATGGCCGATTTCACCGCCTCGCACGTGAATAAGTATATGCCCATCGTGTTGGACAAGAAGGTCATCTCCAGCCCGCAGATACAGGGGGCGATTCCGAGTGGCAATGGGGTGATTAACAACCTGAAGGACACCGCGTATGCCCAGAACCTCAGCGTGCTGCTGAAGTACGGTTCGCTGCCGGTGCAGGTCAAGGTGGTGCAGCAAAGCACGATTGGGGCGACGCTGGGCCAAGACTCGATTAACAAGAGCGTCCTCGCGGGCATCATCGGCCTCACCCTCGTGGCCTTCTTCATGATTTTCTACTATAGGCTACCCGGAGTTCTCGCTGTCCTCGCGTTGCTGATTTATACCGCGCTCACCCTTGCGGTGTTCAAGTTCGTGCCAGTGACCTTGACGTTGGCGGGCATCGCTGGCTTCATCCTCTCGATCGGGATGGCGGTGGATGCTAACGTGCTAATCTTCGCGCGGCTGAAGGATGAGCTACGCAAGGGGAAGACGATTGGCGCAGCGGTCAATGATGGCTTCCGCAACGCATGGCCCAGCATCCGCGACAGCAACATCTCCACGATGATTACCTGCGCCATTCTATACTGGTTCGGCAGCACCTTCGGAGCCAGCACCCTACGGGGCTTCGCCCTCACGCTGGGTATCGGCGTGATTATCAGTATGTTCAGCGCGGTGACGGTTACGCGCCTGTTCCTCACCCTTGTTCTCAACCTGCCTTTCGCGCAGAACAAGAGTATGTACGGCGGCGATGTTACCCCCCACAAGACGCAGGGCTAATCCGACTGCTCCCCGCGCTCGGTTCTGGAAGGAGAAGACGACACGATGTTCGATATTGTGGGCAAGAGGAACTGGTTCTTCGCCGCCTCACTCGCCCTCATCATCCCCGGCCTGATTGCCCTGTTCGCGGGCGGCCTCAAGCTGGGCATTGACTTCACCGGCGGCACCCTCTGGTCGGTGAAGGTCAATTCCGGGGTTACCACCGCGCAAATCGCCAAGGTGATGTCCGACAACGGCCACCCCGAAGTAGTGGTGCAGAACTCCCAACTCAAGGATGACACCGGCACGGAAATCCAAGCGATGAATATGCGCTTCGGCGAGGTAGACCAGACCGAGAAGTTCAAGCTGGCTAAGGCTCTGAACGAGTCCAACTATATCAAGGGCCGACTTCGCACCAAGGTTAGCACCACCGATGTGGGCGCAACCGGCACCCCCACCGCCACCCTGACCACCACGGGCACGGCGACGCTCACGACGACGGGTACGCTTACCCCGACAGGCACGCTCACGCCGACGGGTACGCTCACCCCTGCCACCGCGCCGCTCACGCCCACCGCAACGCTCACCCCCACTACCGCGCTGACCACCACTGGTACGGTGACTACGACCAGCGGCCTGACCTCGACCAACCCGATTAGCGCGACCGGCACTACCACTGGCACCAACACCACCAAGCCACCCGCCGACCCCGCCACCATCAACGATGGCGAGGTTAGCTACCAGACGGTGGGGCCGGTGATTGGCAGCGAAATCGCCCGCAACTCCATCATCGCAGTGCTGCTAGCCAGCCTCGGCATCCTTGCCTACCTGTGGTACGCCTTCCGTAAAGTGCCCAACTACGGGCAGGGTGGTGTGCCTCAAGCCCTGCGCTTCGGGGTTTGCGCCGTGGTGGCAATGCTCCACGATGTGCTAGTGGTGCTGGGGGTGTTCGCTATCCTCGGCCTGCTGTTCGGCACAACGGTTGACTCCCTGTTCGTCACTGCGATGCTCACGGTGGTCGGTTTCTCCGTCCACGATACCATCGTGGTGTTCGACCGCGTGCGCGAGAACCTCAGCCGCCGCATCTTCCCCAGCTATGGGCAGGTGGTCAACCACAGCCTGTTGCAGACGCTGGCGCGTTCGATTAACACCTCGCTGACGGTAATCTTCACCTTGCTAGCCTTGTTGCTGTTTGGCGGCAGCAGCATCCACAACTTCGTGCTGGCCCTGCTGGTCGGTATCATCAGTGGTACCTACTCTTCCATCTTCAATGCCAGCCTGCTGCTGGTTACGTGGGAGGAAGGCTGGCGCAGCCGCAGCACGCCGCCTGCGCCGGTGGCTACCGGCAAGGCGCGGACTGCCTGAGCGGTAAAGATTTACGGTCTCACCCGCAGGGGCGCACGCGGGTGGTGCGCCCTATGGTTGTAGGGTCTACGCGGTGGGGGTGGGGCGAACTACGGTTCGCCCCTACGAATTAGGTACGGATCGGCTAACCCCAGCGTGACCCCGATGTGGTACTCAATCATCAGCTACACTCAAAGGGGAGGAAAGAGAACTCTATGGACCTTAGTACAATCAGTCTAATCATCCCGATTGCGGGCATCGCGGCCATTCTGTTTGCCGCCTACCTCGCGCGGGATGTGTTGAGCAGCGACCGCGGCACGCCGGAGATGCAGAGCGTGGCCGCCAAGATTCTGGCGGGGGCAAATGCCTTCCTTCGCACCCAATACACCACTATCGCGGTCCTCGCCGCGGTCGCCGCGGTGATTATCGCGGTGGTGGTGGCGTTGGTGGCGACCACGCAGGACTTGCGCGGCGGCAGCAACTTCGACCTCGGCTGGAAGACCGCCCTCGCCTTCCTACTAGGGGCGGCTTGCTCCGGCTTGTCGGGCTTTGTGGGGATGGCGATTGCGGTGCGCTCCAACCTTCGCACCGCTGCCGCCGCGCAGCACAGCCTGAAGGCCGCCTTGCGGATGTCGCTCAGTGGCGGGGCGGTTAGCGGCTTCCTCGTGGTCGCCCTCAGCCTGCTCGGTGTCTACACCATCTACAGCCTCTACGGTGGCGATGCCAATGCCCCCTTCCTGATTGTCGGTTTCGGCTTCGGGGCTAGCTTCGTGGCCCTGTTCGCCCAGCTAGGCGGCGGTATCTACACCAAAGCCGCCGATGTGGGTGCTGACCTCGTGGGTAAGGTGGAAGCGGGTATCCCCGAAGACGACCCCCGCAACCCTGCGGTCATCGCCGACCTCGTGGGCGACAACGTGGGCGACTGTGCCGGTCGTGGCGCAGACCTGTTCGAGTCCACCGCCGCTGAGAACATTGGGGCGATGATATTGGGCGTTTCGATGTACACCATCGTCAACT
>JBBSEE010000262.1:0-4894 GCA_038239995.1 Chloroflexia bacterium
AGTGCCTGTCTCCCCCTCCCGGTGGGAGGGGCTGGGGGAGGGTGACTGGCGCGACTCGCTCCCACCCCTCCCAACGGGAGGGGAGACTCATGCCTCATGCCTCATGGCTCATGCCTGTTATGTTATAATATGCCTATGTTTGAACAAATTGCGTGGGTGACGTTGATAGTGGCAATCGTGGTGGGCGGGGTGCTATGGCTGTTTATCAGCCGACCGCAGGCGTGGCGGCGGCTGGATAAGCTGGCGCGGGGCTTCCTGTTCGCCATCGCCGCGGTGTGCGGTCTAGCCGCGCTGGTGGCGGGCGGCTGGCTGGGGGCGGTGCTAGGCGGGCTGCCCGGCTTCATCCTCGGCGGGGTGGCGGGCCTGTGCATCATCGGCCTCATCGTGATGACCTACCTCGCGCACGTAGGCAACTGAGTGGATATATGGCGCAACTTTCCACCATTAACTCAAACCTCAAACCTCAAACCTCAAACCTCATCCTCCGCGACCTGCTGGCAGTGGTGGTGATTATCGCCGTCGGGGCTTTGGTCTATTACGGCAGGCAAGAGCCGCCCGACTCCGCGTTGCTCCGCGTGCAGCAGGCGCACACCTTGCGAGTGGGGATGGACCCTACCTACCCGCCGTTCGGCAGCTACGTGGACGGCAAGCTGGTGGGTTACGATGTGGATTTGGCGCACTATATCGCCGCCGCGCTCGGCCCCGATGTGCAGGTAGCGATAGTGCCGATTGCCAGCGACGCGCTGTACAGCACCCTCGCCGCCGACAAGGTGGATATGCTCATCTCCGCGTTGCCCTATATCCGTGAACGCAGCGCGGACGTAATCTACACCCGCGCCTACTTCAACGTCGCCCCCGTGCTTGTCGTCCCCGCCAACCACCCTATCCATAGCCTTGACCAATTGGCGGGTCAGCGGGTGGGAGTGGAATTGGGCAGCGATGGCGATGAGGCCGCCCGCCGCTACAACCGCGACCATCCCGCCGCCCCGCTCACCCTCGTCCCCTCCGACTTGCCTACTGATGCGCTTGACGCGCTGGCGGGTGGGCGGCTAGATGCGGCGATTGTAGACCCGATTGCGCTGGCCGCGTGGCAGACCACGCATCCCCCCATCCTGAAGCTCATCGCCCCCATCGGCAGCATCCCATATGTGGTGGCGGTGGGCAAAGATAGCCCCCAACTCGCCCGCCGCGCCGATACAGCTATCGCGCAGGCCCAAAGCAGCGGCCAACTGGATGCGCTGGCCGCGAAGTGGTTTCGCTGATATGGTATAATATGGGCAGCGATAGGCTAGTAATTATTCTAGGAGGAGTAAGAATGACCACCGTAACGATTAACTTGAGCGACGAGGAACGCGCCCTGATTGATGAAGTGCGGGGCAACTACGACTTGGCCGCCTTCCTGCACAGCGCGGGGATACAAGTCGCCCGCCGTGAGGCCGCCCGCCGCCACCCTGCGCCGCTGGCCGACGAACTAACCCCCGCTGACCATATTCGCTTGGCCGCCGCTGCTGAAACTAACGCCGTGGACTTTGAGGAGTTTGAGCGGCTGGTGTGGCAAGATATTGAGCAGCAACGAGCCGCCCGCGCTGCCGGTGGTAAGCAGTGAAGGTACGAGCCAGTAATGATATTAGGCCAATATTGAGCGGAATTGAAGCCTACTACGCCGGTGAGAGTCTCGCTCATATCGGTGAGCGTAAGGTGAGAGCCATACTCGTGGCTATTGGCAGTCTAGCGCAAAGGCGTATCGGTCATCGCGCTGATAACGACTTGCCCCGCGAGTATCGCAGGATGAATGTCGAGGATTACGCCGTCTTCTATCTTGAGAAGACCGACTCCGTGCTTGTGTATGATGTTCGCTATGAGGGGCGCAAGCCACTAAAACCTGCAACTCATCGGCGCAGAGCAACCAAAGCTGAACGCGATAGCTTTGATGTGAATTAACGCCGTAGTAACTTCACTCTGCGCCATTCATAATCCTGCCGTATGAATTGGTCGGCGAAACCGATGCGGCGATACATACTGTGGCCCTCCTTGGAGGCGAACAGCATGGCGTAGCGGTAGCCCCACGCCCGCGCCTCCCCCATGGGGGCAAGGGTAATCGCGCGACCCAGCCCCTTGCGCCGCGCCGCCGGTATGGTGCTGACATCGTAGATACCGGCCAATCCCTCAGCTAGCAGCAGGGTGGACGATGTGACCGGCGCATCGTCCAGATAGCCGACGTAGTGCGCCCAGCCGTTATCGCCGAAGCCGAGGCAGGCATAAGCGTCATAGTAGGGGCGACCACCGCCCAGCGTGGCTTCAAACCCCTCGACCGACGCGACATACCAATCGTGCAAGCTGGCCTCATCGTTGACCCGCACGAGGCGAAAGTTGGGCGGCAGGTCGGCGGTCATCTCCACCGCCGCCAAATCAGCCAGCATCGCCGGTTCTGCGCCCACCGACTGCCAGCCCCCCGCCAGCAGGTGGTCGGCAAGGTCGGGGGGTTGGCTGTGGGGGAAGACGCTCCATGTCGCGCCGCCCGCATCATGGGCCGACATCGCGGCGATAATCTCCCCCATCTTGGCCTTGACCCGCTCCGGGGTAAGGCGGGCGCGGAAGACGAAATTGCCCGGCGCACTGTTGGCAACGAACCACATCACCTCATCATCCTCTTGCATCACCATGCGCGGCAGGCAGGTGAAGCCGCGGAAGTAGGCCCAGAAGTTCGCTTCGCTGCGCTCGGCCAGTAGGGTCGGGGTGAGGTTGGTGATAGGGTCGGTCAAAGTTTTATCCCTTCTGCTGCTTGCCCATCACCACGCCGGTAGCGTCTATGCTTGGGTCATTATCCTCAGAGGTTCGTTTTAGCATCAACACTCCCAGCGGCGGCAGGGTCAGGGTCAGGGTGGCAGGGAAGTTGCCGCGCGGGGTGGGGTGGGCGGTGACGCTGCCGTTGTTACCCACATTGCTGCCCCAGTAGGCTGCCGCATCGCTGTTCAGCAGCTCGTGGTACTCGCCCGCTTGCGGCGCGGGCACGCGGTAGCCCTCACGCACTACCGGGGTAAAGTTGCAGACCACCACCACCTCGTCACCATTCCTCGCGCGGCGGACGAAGGATAGCACGCTGTTGTCGCTATCATCCGCGTCTAGCCACTGAAAACCCTCCCAGCTAAAGTCCACCTCGTGCAGGGCGGGTTCGCGCTGATATAGCGCGTTCAAATCCTTCACCCACTCGGCCACCCCCCGATGCGGCGGCCAGTCGGCTTGCTCCCAATCGAGGCTGGCGGCATAGTTCCATTCCCGCCCCTGCCCAAACTCCATGCCCATGAACAGCAGCTTCTTGCCGGGGTGCGCCCACATATAGCCGAACAGCAGACGCAAGTTGGCGAACTGCTGCCACGCATCGCCGGGCATCTTTGCCAGCAGCGAACCCTTGAGGTGGACCACCTCATCGTGCGAGAGGGCGAGGACGAAGTTTTCGCTGAAGGCGTACATCAGGCTGAAGGTCAGCTTGTGGTGGTGATAGTGGCGATAGATGGGGTCGAGCGACAGATAGTCCAGTATATCGTGCATCCAGCCCATGTTCCACTTCAGGCTGAAGCCGAGGCCGCCGAGGTAGGTGGGGCGCGACACCATCGGCCAGTCGGTGGCCTCCTCCGCCACGGTCAACACGCCGGGGTAGCGGCCATGCACCAGTTCGTTGAAGCGGCGTAGGAAGTCAATCGCCTCTAGGTTCTCCCGCCCGCCGTACTGGTTGGGTATCCACTCGCCCGGCTGGCGGTCATAGTCGAGGTAGAGCATCGCGCTAACCGCGTCCACCCGATAGCCGTCGAGGTGGTACTTGTCCAGCCAGAACAGGGCGTTGGAGAGTAGGAAGTTGCGTACTTCGCTGCGCCCATAGTTGAAGATGAGCGTACCCCACTCCTTGTGTTCGCCCTGTCGTGCGTCCGCGTGTTCGTACAGGTGGGTGCCATCGAAATAGACGAGGCCATGCCCATCTTTGGGGAAGTGGGCGGGCACCCAGTCGAGCAGCACGCCGAGGCCCGCTTGGTGGGCCGCGTCCACGAAGGCCTGAAAGTCGTCGGGGGTGCCGAACCGCGCGGTGGGGGCGTAGTAGCCAATCGTCTGGTAGCCCCATGAGCCGTCGAAGGGGTGTTCGCTGACCGGCATCAGTTCGATATGGGTGTAGCCCAGCCCCTTGAGGTAGGGGATGAGCGCGGCGGCTAGTTCGCGGTAGGTCATCGCTCGCCCACCCCCCTCCGCGGCGGCATCCTGCGTCCACCGCCACGAGCCGAGGTGCAGTTCATAGATGGCTATCGGCGCATCGAGGCTCTGGCGTTGCTCACGCCCCGCCAGCCAATCGGCATCCGCCCATACGTGCTGGTCAATCGCCCACACCATGCTGGCGGTGCTGGGGCGTAGCTCGGCGGCGAAACCGTAGGGGTCGGACTTGGTGAAGATGTCGCCATTCTGCGCCCGCACCTCGTACTTGTACAGCGTCCCTTGCGTAAGGCCGGGGATGAACAACTCCCAAATGCCGCCGCTGCCGCGCAACTGCATCGGATGTGCCCGCCCATCCCAGTGGTTGAAGTCGCCCACCACGCTGACCCGCGCCGCGTTAGGTGCCCATACCGCAAAGTGAACCCCCTCCACCCCCGCTACGGTCACGATGTGCGCCCCCAGCTTCTCGTAGGTCTGATAGTGGGTACCCTCGCCGATGAGATAGAGGTCGAAGTCGCTCAGTTGGAGGGGGAAGCGATAGGGGTCGTCGGCGACGTAGGCGTGGCCCGCATCGTCCACGATACGCAGATGATAGGCGGCATCGGCGGCAAGCGGGGCAGTTACGGCGAACATATCACTATCGGGGAGGCGGGACATCGGGTAGCTCTGCCCGCCCGCCACCAGCGCGACGCTGCTC
>JBBSEE010000263.1:0-4879 GCA_038239995.1 Chloroflexia bacterium
AAAGACCCTCAGCAAGCAGGAACTACTGGACAAGATACGGCGCAGCCACGACGAGTTTGTCACCAAGCTGTACGAACTCAGCGAGGACAAGATGACCGTCGCTGGCCCTGACCATGAGAGCGACTGGACGATGAAGGATACCCTTGCCCACCTGACCGTGTGGACGCAGACGATGATTAGCCGCCTGCCCGGCCACCAGCCGCTCCCCGCCCCCCTCGAAGCCGCGCCGGGCGAGAGCGAAGCGGACTTGATGGAGCGGGAAAACCAGTATTACTATCAGCGCGACAAGGACAAGCCGATGGGCGTGGTGATGAGGGAGTTCGATGTTACCTATCGGCAGGCGGTGCAAGCGGTGGAGGAGTTGAGCGAAGAGCAGCTAGCCGACCCCAAGCTGCAAGAGCTAATCACCGACGACACCTACGACCACTACGCCCAGCATCTCAGCTATGTCGCTGACTGGCTGGCGCAGCAAGAGCCGGAGCCGCTCCTCAGCAAGCAAGAGTTGCTGGCGAAGATGGGGCAGGGCAAGGATGACCTGTTCGCCGCGCTGGGTGGCCTCAGCGACGCGCAGATGATTGCCCCCGGCCCCCACCCCGACGGTGATTGGTCGGTGAAGGACACCCTTGCCCACCTTGCACGGTGGATGCAGGCCACCCCGCCCCGTTTGCCGGGTGGCGATGGCAACGCCTTCCCCTTGGCCGCTGCGCCGAACGAGAACCCCGACCAGTTTAACGACCGCGTCAACGCCTACTGGTATGAGCAGGATAAGGACAAACCGCTGGCCGAGGTGCGGGCCGAGTTCGCGCAAGCCTATCGCCAAATCGTCGATGCCGTGAACGCCCTCAGCGACGCGCAGCTTACGGTACAACCCACCCAATGGCGCATCATGGGCAATACCTACGAACACTTCGAGGAGCATTTGGAATACATCGCCGATTGGCTGAAGCGACAGCAGGGATGAGACCCTTGTGAGGTTTGAGGTTTGAGGTTTGAGGTTTGAGTTAGGGATTGACGATGTAGGGGCGCAATTCATTGCGCCCTGCCGCCGCTCATCACCGCTACACGGAACTACGCCCCATGAAGCGTATCATGATAAAGCCTCTCCCAGCGGGAAACCCCCTTGTGGGGTTTCCTGTGGGTAGGTTTGGTGAGGGAGAATGCCGCCGCGCATCCCTACTACTCGGAACTACGCAACCCCAATCCGCTGTTACGATAAACGTTGATGCGCTTCACCATTCTCCCCCAAACCCCCGCTGGGGGCTTTTATGTTGATGCGCTTCACCATTCTCCCCCCAACCCCCGCTGGGGGCTTTTATGTTACTCAAACCTCAAACCTCAAACCTCAAACCTGTTCCTATCGGCAAGTCGGCAGCGGGGCGGTCGCGGTGGTCGGCTGGCTGTAGCCTTGCGGGATGCTCACCTGTAGCTCCGTGGGGTGCAGGCCGTCGGCGGCGATGCTGATGCCCTCTTGCAGGAGCCCGGCGTAGAAGGTCATCCGCGACTCCGGCTTCTGTATCACGATGTCCCCCTCGACCGTCGCCTCCTCGCCCGGCTTCAAGTCATGGCCTAGCCCCCAGCGGAAGGGATAGCGCAGCGGTGCGCCGGTGCGGTCGTTGTTGTTGCTGTTGTTGTTCCAATCCACCCCCACCCGCCACAGCCCCGCCGCGTCGGGGCAGCCAATCGAGGCGTAGGTGTCGCTGGTGGTGTAGGTGAAGCCGCTACTTGGCCCCTGCGTGCGAAGGGTAGTCTTACCCGTGTTACGCACCTTGATACGCACGTGTAGCCTGCTGCCCACGATGACTTGATTGGGGCTGAAATCCACGCTGAGGACGGTGGCGGATGGCGGGCTACCCCCCGCTACAGTAATCGCCAGCTTGCGCTCGGACACGTTGCCCGCCGCATCGGTCGCCTGCACGGTCATGGTATAGACCCCATCGGCCAGCGGTTTGCCGTCCGGTTGCTTGCCGCTGAAGCTGAGGGTGTGTTCGCCGGTTAGCACCTTCTGCGGCGCGGCAATCAGCGTCTCGCTGCCGGTGATGTCGGTCGCGCTAGCACTTACCTTCGCGGTTTTGGACAGCCGATAGGTAAGCTGGGCGGAGTCGTCAATCGCATCATCGTTGGGGCTAATCGTGGTGGGGGCGGCGGCAAGGTTGTCAATCGTGGGCGGGGTGATATCGGCGGCCACGATGCGGAAGGGCAGCTTCTGCTCGTCCTGCTGATTGCCCGCCCGCGCCTGCACCACGAATTGATAATCGCCCACCGGCAGGGTCTGGCGCACGATGCCGCTGGTATCACTTATCGGCATGGTGCCGTCGAAGGCAATCTGATACCCGCCCGCATCACGGGGGCGGTCATCGTTGCGGAGGTAATATTGCTTGCCACCGCCCTCGATGTACACCTTGATGGTCGCCTTCTGGCCGAGGCTGTAGTCGAAGGTAATCAAGTGGGGGGCGGCGCGGGTACCGCTGCTGCCATCCGCGGTAAGCTGGGTTGCGCCCCCCGCCGCGCTGATGGGCGACAGCAGGGTGGTATCGCCACAGCCCGCCAGCAAAGTGACCAGCAGGATAAGGCTGAGGATGGGGGCGACAAATCGCGCCCCGACGATAAGGTGGGGGCGGGACGCGGGGGCGATGAATCGCGCCCCGACAGTTGGTGGGATGTGCATCTTAGGCTTTGGCTTGCTCACTGGTCGGTTCCACCTTGCTTGGTGACTTGATTTCCTCTTCGTTCAACGCCCCTACCCGCCCGAAGCGGAGGTGGAACAGCAGCATGAACACCAACCCCACGCAGACCCCGAACCAGAGGGTGGCGATGCGGATGAGCAGGGTGGCGGCGATGGCGGTGTCGCGGCTAATCGCGGGGCTGACGAACGGGGGGGCGACTAGCACGATGAGCAGCCCAGCAATGCCCGCATCGGCCACGCCGAGGCCGCCGGGCAGGCCGCTGGCTGCCCCCGCCACACTGGTTGCGCCGAGGATGAAGGTGGTGATGAACAGCATATTCCACGAGGGGGGGAAGCCGAGGCCTAGCATCACGAGGAAGAAGGCAAGACACTCGCCCGCCCACGAGATGAAGCCGAGGCCCGACGCGATGAACAGGGCACGGGGACTGAGCAGGCGATTCGAGCTTTCAAACAGGTCTTGCAGGTGGTGCATCTGCCCGGCAATCAGCTTGAACCGCCCCAGCCACGTGAAGATAAGATTGGCTAGTTTGCGGTTGCGGGCCACCGCGATAATCGCAATGTAGGCGAGCAGCACCAGCGCGAGTATCGGCCAGAAGAAGTTGGCCGCCGCGGTCTGCCCCCCGAACAATATCAGCAGCCCGAAGCCCAGCACCGCCAGCAGAATCATCGCAATCCCGTCGCTCATCCGCTCCGCCACCACAATCGGCGAACCGACCGCAATCGGGGTGCCGTTCACTTGGCGCAGCAGATAGGCCTTCAGCAACTCGCCCACCTTGCCGGGGGTCATCACCATGGTGAACCCGCTGAAGAACACCAGCCCGCTGTCCCGCTTGCTGATGCGGTTGTCGCTGACCAGATGCACGTAGTAATCCCACTTCAGGAAGCGCAGCAGATAGTTGAACAAGGTGAGGCCCAGTATCGCGGGCACCAGTGCCCAGTTGAAATCGCGCAGCGACTCGCCCAGCTTGCCGAGGTCGGTGAACAGCCCTAGCCCAGCGATGACCAGCACCCCGAAGATGACCGATAGAATTATCTTGCCCCGTACCCGGTCGAAGAATGACAAACGCGACCACCTTTCCTTACCCCAGCTACCCTATCGTTGCCCGCCTAGTGTACCAGATAGGGGCGGCTTTCCGCAAGCCCGCTACATATAATATCCGCCAACCGCCAAATTGCTGCAATATTGCCCAAAATTGCCCAAAAAAGACCGAAGCAACTTGCCACTTGCTCCGTATATGCTGCTGTGAGGCGGAACCTGCCGCCGAACCTCAACCAGAACACCCGCCGGGGGTGTCGAGAGCTCGTAAAGCGTAAAATTGCCCCGGTAACGCGCTGCCAGTGCAGCACTAGTCCTGAATGAGGAGAAAGTCAAATGTTTAGCTCGGTTAAAGGTTTTACCCGCCTCGCCCTCGCCGCCCTGATGGTGCTAGCCATCGCGGGGGTCTACTTCACCAACGCCAGTGCCCAAGCAGGCCCGGCGATGAACGGTCATAATATCGCTCCCGATTTCTACAGCTACTGGAACACTCACGGTGGCCTCGCGCTCAACGGCCTGCCGATTACCGATGAGAGCATGGAAGTTAGCTTCACCGACGGTAAGGCTTACGCCACCCAATGGTTCGAGCGGGCCCGCTACGAGCGTCACCCCGAAGCCAAGAGCATTGTGCTTCTCGGCCTGCTGGGGGCAGAGTTCGTGCAGGGGCGCAGCTTCGCTCCCGCCGCCTCCGCGACTAGCACTGCCAGCGTCACCTATTTCGCCCCCACCAAGCATAGCCTCGCCGACGGCCCCGCCCCCTTCAAGGCTTATTGGCAGAAGAACGGCGGCCTCGCTCAGTTCGGCTACCCCCTCAGCGAACAGTTCAGCGAGACCAGCACCGACGGCAAGTCCTATACGGTGCAATACTTCGAGCGGCAACGCTTCGAGTACCACCCAGAGCAGAGCAACCCCAACTTCCGGGTGATGCTAGGCCTGCTCGGTGTGCAATTGCATCAGCAGCGCGGCGGCGTACCGGCCCCGCTCCCCACCGGCGAAGCGACCCGTACCCCCGTGCCCTGCCACGAGCATTGTGGCACCCAAACCCCCGAACCTTGCCACGAGCATTGCGGCACTCAAACCCCCGAACCTTGCCACGAGCATTGCGGCACCCAAACCCCCGAACCTTGCCACGAGCATTGTGGCACCCAAACCCCCGAACC
>JBBSEE010000264.1:0-4871 GCA_038239995.1 Chloroflexia bacterium
ATATCTCCACGCTGGCGATGGGCTGACCAGCGGCGGCCTGCTGTGCGGCAAAGTCCCTCACTGTGTCGCTCATCTCCCAGAAGCGCGGCTTGAGGATGGCGGGACAAATCGCGGGGGCGCGGCAGTTGGGCACGCACACGAAGTCGGCCCAGCTAAGGAAGCCGGTGCCCTCTTTGCCCGCCACCTCGTAGGGCAGGCCCAACTTGTAGTCGAACGGCTCGATGCTGATACGATAATCGTCGCCCAGTTCGCGCTCCACGCTCCACATCACCCACTCGAAGGCGAGGTGGGGGGCAAGCGGGGCGGGCACGATTTCGTCATGTTCACCCATGCCGTCAAGGTTGGCCTGCATATAAGCGAACCAGTCGGCCTCCACATAGCGCAGCGCGGGCAGGTCGCCCAACTCTTGTCGCACCCGACAGCTACTGGCGTGGCGGTCCACCACGCTGATAGTGTCGAAGTCAATATAACCCTTGCGCCGCCCGCGTAGCAGCGCATTGGTATGCACCAGCCCGTAGCAGCCACCGCCGATGACGATGTAGTGCCGCTTGCTGGGGGGAAGTTTGATTGGCATGGCCCTACCTTATGGGGGTGCTAGCGTTGATCAGCCCACCAAGTCAATAGACCCCATCGCTAAAGCGAGGGGCTTGTAACTAGCGGACTAATGCCCGCTGATACGATAGGCTGATTGACCGGCAGCCCGCCAGCAGCAGGTGTACCACCACTGGCAAGGATGTACTTAGCGCGGATGTTGTAGCTGGCGTTCAAATCAGCATTAAGCTGATACCCACACTGCTTACAACCAAACACACTTTGAGAGGTACGATTGTTACGATGTTGGAAACCACAACGAGAGCAAGTTTGGGAAGTGTGGCGTGGGTCAATCAAGGCAACTCGTTGCCCCCGTTCCTCAGCCTTATAGCGAACAAAGCCTTGCAGTTGGGCAAAGCTCCATGTGTGCAAACGACGCTGCCCCTCTCCCTTGCGGAGACGCACGCGGCTGCTGATGCCCTTCAGGTTCTCCAACACCATCGTACCACCCAAAGCAGTGTTATCTACAATCCGCCGACTAAGTACATGGTCGTGGTCGCGGCGTTGCCGAAGCAGTTTACCGGCCAGCTTACGGAGATGCCGTTTCGCCGACTTTGTGCCTTTGGCTTGCAACTTACGCCGCAACCGGAAGATGCGATTATCAAGCTCCCGCCAGTGCCGTTCACCGTAAAACTTACGGTTGGAGGTAACAGCGGGGCGACTGATACCGAGGTCAACCCCTACCACATCCGCAGTGGGGACAATGTTGGGGGTGGGACAGTCCACCACTACGTGCAGCGACCATTTGCCCTTGCGATAGCACAGGTCGGCGGATGCAACCTTGCCGCCCACATACTTGCTGGCATAATCGGGGACGTAGAACAGAAGCTCCATGCGGCCCGCGACGGTGGCAAGGCTACAAGTGGATGTACCCCACTTCACCCAGTAGGAGCGCAGATCGTAGCGGATGGGGCAGTTGACCGTATGTGGTTGCCCCGCCTTGCGCCCCTTCTTCAAGCGGTCAAGCGCGGACTTCACCGCTTCGGTGGCCTTCATCCGAGCGGACACCACCAACTGCGCGGGCAGGTGCGGGTATTGTTCACGCAAAGCGTAGTAAGTACGATGGTGCAGCGCAACCCCGTTGGTCAACTTCGCGCCCCAACCTTCCGCCGCAACCGCATTAAAGCACTCGCTGTACTCAGTGAGTGTCTGCTTGAGGGTTGCCGCCTGTTCAGGGGTGGGGTGTATGTTCAGCACAATTGTTCTGTCCATAACCGTATTATATCATATGCTGCGACTTTTGGCAAGACTAACACGAAAGGAGGCCGCGACTTCCTCCCCATCGCTAAAGCAAGGGGTCTCTGTCGCGGTGTTAACTGATGATACCAGAGGGGGGGCTGGGTGTCAATCGGTTTATCCACCAATTTGCCCGCCAGTATATTTATCACACTCCCGCGATATGTCGCCGAAACATCGCTTCATCCTCCCTCCCCGCCGGGGATGGGGAGATGCGCGAGGGTCTGAGGGCTGGACCCGAAGCGGCTGACCAGCAGATATGCTAACCACCGCTACGACGCGGCAAGGATATTAGCTTACGACTAGCAGGGTGCCCCTTCACCAGCTGGGGGTCAACCCCCAGACCCCCGCTAGTTTTCTCCTTTTGCTTGTACTAAACTTAGTTTACATCCACCCTACCGCCGATGAGGGGTGTTAATGCTATCGGCACGGCCAATTGGTATAATTAGCTGACCAGATAAACAGGAGGTGGGCAGATGGCGAACGAGCAGCAGGCAAGGGGAACGGTAGTCATCACCGGCGCGTCGAGCGGGATTGGGCGGGCGGCGGCGTTGCGGCTAGCGAGGCTGGGCTTCCACGTATTCGCGGGGGTGCGTAATCCAGCAGATGGGACCGCGTTGGCGCAGAAAGCGGCGGGCATCACCCCGCTGCGGATCGACGTGACCGATGAGGCGACGATTGCCGCGGCGGTGGCGCAGGTGGAGGCGACAGTGGGGGCAGCGGGCTTGCAGGGACTGGTCAACAACGCGGGCATCGCGGTGGCCGGCCCGCTAGAGTTCCTGCCGATTGCCGAGTTGCGCCGCCAGCTTGAGGTCAACGTGGTAGGCCAAATCGCGGTCACGCAAGCGTTCCTCCCCCTGCTGCGGCGGGGGGAGGGCGCATCGTGATGATGAGTTCAGTATCCGGCAAGGGGGTGTCGCCGCTGTTGGGGCCATATAGTGGCTCGAAGTTCGCGCTGGAGGCGTTGAGCGATGCGTTGAGGATGGAACTGCTGCGCTCCGGTATCAAGGTGGCAATCATCGAACCGGCCTCGATACGCACCCCGATTTGGCATAAGTCGCTGGCCGCTGCCGAGGCGGTGGCGGGGAGCTTGCCCCCGGCGGCGGAGCAGATATATGGCGCACCGATGCGTAATCTGCGGAAGATAGTGGCCGACACCGCCACCAGCGGCGCACCCGTGAGCGTGGTGACGCGGGCGGTGGCCCACGCCCTGACCGCCCCCCCGCCCCAAGACCCGCTACCTAGTCGGCACCGCGCGAGGGCGGCGCCAGATGCTTGCCAACCAGCTGCCCGATAGTTGGCGCGACCGCCTCATCGTCGCCATCCTGTGGCGGAAGTGATGAGGGAGTTTTGAGTTTTGAGTTTTGAGTTTTGAGTTGAGATTCTGTAGGGGCGTGATTTATCACGCCCAGCCGCCTTATAGCGTAACCCCAATCCAAAATCTAAAATCCAAAATCTAAAATCGTCCTCACCCCGGCGAACAGGTCTTCCTCGAAGGGGTGGCCGGGGCGGCGGGTGGGACTGCCTTGCAGCAGGTGGAGGTAGACTTGCTCGCCCTGCGCGGCGAGATGCTGGGCGAAGGGGGCGGACTCGGCGGCGCGGGACTGGTAGCGTGCCCATGCCGCCCGTTGCGCGGCCACGCTGCGGCCTATCGTAATCACGGTAGTGGGGGGATAGTAGTCGGCTTGCAGGTCGGGGTCGGTAGGCGGGGTGGGGCTGGTCAGGTAGTAGAGTTTGTCCGGGCGGTGCAGGGGCAGCCCTTTGGCCCGATGTTCGGGGTAGTGATGCTCATCGGCGGCGGCGGGGGCGGCAGCAGCGACGATGCGGGCGAGGGCGGTGGTGTCGCTATCCGCGCCGGGGCTGAGGGCAACCATCACCTGCGGCTGGAGCAGGCGGATTATCTGCACGATGCGCCCGGTCATCTCCTCCCGGTTGCCATTCGCTAGCTGGCTCGCCTTGTAGCTCCACAGGTACATTTGACCCACGCCAATATCCCGCCCCGCCTTGCGTAGCTCGTCCTCGCGGGCGCGGGCAATCGCGAGGTCGCTGCTCCCCTTAGTCATACAGATGAGGCCAACCAGCACCGCATACTTGGAGTAGCGGTCAATTAGCGCACCGAGGGGGAAGGTCTCATCGCCGGGGTGAGCGACCACGGCCAACATTCGCTTGGGCGCGGCTTGGATGCCAGACAACAAATCCATAGTTGGCTCCGTGATGTGGATACTGTAGCTTGTCCGCTTTCGAGTCCGCTGGCGGTCGTTCCTACAACTCCCCACCCCGCTGCGGCCCGCGCATCGCCAGCACCTTGAACTTGCCGTCGCCCGCCACCTCGCTGACCTCGCGGAAGTGTTGGGCAAGGGTCGGCTCATACTTGAGGAAGCGGTTGGCGACGAGGTAGAAGATACCGTCGGAGCGCAGCACGGTGGCGGCGTGGTCAATCAGCAGCGGGGCAATGTCCTTGTCCTGCGCCCGCCCACTGTGGAAGGGCGGGTTAATCACGATTACGTCGAATTGGCGATAGCGCATCGGATATGCCCCGTTGCCCGCCAGCACCTTCGCGTTGCGGATACCATTGCGTTCGAGGTTGAGGCGGGCGAGTTCCACCGCTTCGATGTCTGTATCGGTCATCAACACCTCACCCACCGCCGACCGCCGCGCCGCGACCATGCCGAGGATGCCCGACCCGCAGCCGAGGTCCAGCACCGAATCGGCATTGCGTATCAGCATCGCCTCAGCTAGCATCGCGGTGGCAGGGTCGAGCAGACCGCGGGCGAACACGCCGGGGCGGGGCTGCAAGATGAGCCGTTCGCCGCGCACCTCCACCTCCATTTCCGGCGCGTAATCCACAGCAGGGGGGATATAGTCGTCGGGCCGCGTGGCAACGTACAGCCGTTGCCCCCGCTGGTAGGCGACGAGGCTGGCCGCCCCGAAGATGCGCTCCAGCGTCTTGCCCGTCGCGTCTATCCCCTTGCTCTTGGCCCCGGCCACGTAGATTCTGCCCCCCGGCTTCATCAGCGCAGCGATGTGGGCGAGGTCGGCGGCGA
>JBBSEE010000265.1:0-4866 GCA_038239995.1 Chloroflexia bacterium
ACGGTGTGCAATTCCCCTCGCGCCAACATCGGCTTCAGCATATTGCTGGCATCCATCGCCCCTTCCGCCGCCCCCGCGCCGACGACGGTGTGCAGCTCGTCAATGAACAGGATGATATTGCCCGCCGCGTCGGTCACTTCCTTCAGCACCGCCTTGAGCCGCTCCTCGAACTCGCCGCGATACTTCGCCCCCGCCACCAACGCGCCCAAATCCAGCGCGACCAGCCGCTTGCCCTTCAAACCCTCTGGTACATCACCGGATACGATGCGCCGCGCTAGCCCTTCGACGATCGCGGTCTTGCCCACCCCCGGCTCACCAATCAGCACTGGGTTGTTCTTGGTGCGCCGACTCAGTACCTGTATCACCCGCCGAATCTCCTCGTCGCGGCCAATCACTGGGTCTAGCTTGTTCTGCGCCGCCGCCGCAGTGAGGTCGCGGCCATACTTCTCCAACGCTTGATACTTCGCCTCCGGGCTTTGGTCCGTCACTCGCTGGCTGCCACGCACCGCACTCAGCACGCTCAGTATCTTGTCCGGCGTAACCCCTAGCTGCTGCAACAGGCTGGATGCGTAGCTCTTATCCTTCGCGCTGCCCTTCTCCCCAGCAATCGCCAGCAGCAGGTGTTCGGTGCTGATATATTCGTCGCGCAGCTTATCCGCCTCAGCATGGGCCTCGGCCAGCACCTTGCTCAGTTGCGGCGAGGCATACATCTGCCCACTGCCGCCGTACACCTTCGCTTGACGGCCCAGTTCGGCCTCAAGCTGCTGCACCACGTTGCCGGGCTGCACCCCCATCTTCTGCAACACTTGGGGCACGACCCCACCCTCCTGCTCGGTGAGGGCAAGCATTAGGTGGTCGGGGGTTAGCTGGCTGTGGTTAAATCGCTGCGCGACCTCTTGCGCCGCCGCCACCGCCTCTTGCGCCTTCTCGGTAAACTTGTTCATGTTCATGCTCATAGTTCCATATCCCTCCAAATCCAAAATAATTCGGCACACCGCAATAGACAGCACACCGCGTGCCGCGCCCTCAGTATAGCAAAGCAGTGTTAGACTGGCAATGGTAGGCGGTTAGAGGTGTGTTAGACTAGATTTGCGAACATTCGTTCTTGACAACTCGCAGCCCGCCGCTTATACTACGTGAATGAGCGATGAAAATGCCAGCAATGGCTTGTTCCTGCATAGCAGCGGGCCGCTGCCTACCGGCATCAACCAGCACTGGAAGCCGCGCATTCGGCGGCGGGCGGATGGGCGCAAGTACATCCAGATTGACCTCAGTGCGGCAGGCACCTCCTACCGCAGCCAGATACAGGAGGCCACCCGCGCCTATCTCGAAGCGCACCGCCATGTCCAAGCGCGGCTCGATTACGCCTACTGCAACGGTGACGGCCTCGGCGTGGTCGCCAACCTCTACTTCCCCGACCACCGCTCCGACCTCGACGGCCCGCTCAAGCTCGCACTCGACGCGCTGGTGGAGGGCCTCGACCTCGACGATGACCAAATCCGCCTGCTCACCGCCTTTCGCTACACCTCCTCCGACCCCCGCCTCGAACTGTGGGTCGGTACTCTCACCGACGCGGCCCAGCTAGCCCAACGCCGCCTACAGGCGATTGTAGATGCTGACGAACAGCAGAATAATCCCCTCAATCAAACCCCAACTCAAAACTCAAAACTCCGCATCACCCTGCCCGACCCCCCCAGCTTCAACGGTGCGTGGCAGTGGCGCATCGAGCGCGGCGAGTCGGGGCGGGTGCGTCCCGTCGCTTACCTATCGTCCGCCTATACCCGCTACAAGCAGGCGGCAAAGGAGCAAGTGCTACAAACTTTGCAGCAGGGTGACGGCGCAGCCATCGCTAAGTCGTTGTCCGCCGCCGCGCGGAAGGGGCAAGCGGGGCTGGGTATCGCCATCACCCTCCACAAGCGCGGCGGCGACACCGATAACTACATCAAGCCGACCATTGACGCGCTGGTCGAAGCCCTCAACGCTGCCGACCCCGCCTTTGCCCCGCTCAAGTCGCTGAACGACCGCTACGTCACGATGCTGACCGCAGTGAAGAGCGCGGCCACCGCCGATACGCCCACCGCTGATGTCACCCTCGCCCCCCTGCCAGTCGCCGCTGCTGCCGCTATCCGCGCGATTAGCGATGCGCTGGGCCAGCAGGATTGAGGTGCTTCACATGGGCAGATGTGATTCGCCGCTATCTCAACGTTGGTTGTTCCGATGAGCGTTGATGCGTGGCACGCTTCTACCGCCCCCAACCCCTCCCGCTGGGAGGGGAGACTATATCGCTGCACTTACATATGGGGGGAAGACTATATCGCTGTACTTACATAACTCAAACCTCAAACCTCAAACCTCGGCCAGTCGGTCCATGCCGCAGACATCGAGGAACTGGCAGGAGCGGCAGCGGGCGGGCTGGTCGTGGTTTGGCTCCATATCGTCAGCCTCGCGTCCAGCGCGAACCGCCTCAATCGTGTCCAGCACCCACTCGCGCTCGGCCTCGCCATACTGTAGGGTGAAGCTACGGTCGGGGTAGTGGAGGATACCGTAAGGTGGGGTGATACCGTATTCCTCCTCCACCAACAGGCAGTAGGCGTATAGCTGTATTACGTGGCTCTCGCGGGGCTGGCGCACGTTGCGGCTGGTCTTGACCTCGACCGGGATGATGTAGCCTTCTTCCTCCACGATATAGTCGGGCTTGCCCACCAGCCCATATTGCTCGGAGCGAAGCGGATGCTCCACCGAACGGCCCACATCGTCGCGCTGGGTATCTTGGTAGACCACCGCACCGCGCGGCATCCCCGCGCTGGCCCGGCGCACCCTCCCGCCTAGCAGGAACACTGCCGCGCCAGCCACCACGATAACGAACAAGATAAGGAATAGGTCAGTCATAGCTACTCGCTATCTTTGCACTAATGACGAAGGACAACCAGCCAACGGATTGAAAAAACGGATAAACGGATTAGATTTGGCCGTGCGGCAGGCAAAATGTTGAGCATGGCGGGCCGCCGCCCGGCCCTACCAGATTAGGTGTTGCTCATTGCCAACAGTATAGCTTCCACCAAAATCCAAAATCACGTCCGTCCCGCCACCTCGCGCACCACCCGCGACACCACCATCTCGATTGCCACCCGATTGTGGCCGCCGCGCGGGATGATGATGTCGGCATAACGCTTGCTCGGCTCCACAAACTCCATGTGCATGGGGCGTACCTTCTTCAGGTAATCCTCAATCACATCGCCGACGGTGCGCCCCCGCTCCTGCACATCGCGCTGCAAGCGGCGGATGAAGCGGATGTCGGCATCGGCATCCACGAACACCTTGATGTCAAACAAATCGCGCAAGGCTTTGTCGGCGAACACCAGTATCCCCTCCACCACAATTACCGGCTTGGGGGCGATAATGTCTACCTCCGGCAGGCGCACGTAGATGGCGAAGTCGTAGCGCGGGTAGGTGATGGGATGAGGGTGGGGGTCGCTGAGGGTGAGGAGGTGGGCAATCAATAGCTCGTTCTCTAGCGCGTCGGGGTGGTCATAGTTCACGGCACGGCGTTGTTCCAGCGGCAGGTGCGAGTTATCCTTGTAGTAGGCATCGTGTTCCAGCAGGGCCACCTCGTCCGCGCCTACGGCGGTGATAATCGCGCGGCTGACCGTGGTCTTGCCGCTGCCGGTGCCGCCCGCAACCCCGATGATTAGTGGCTTGCCCATGATAGTCACTCCCATAAAAATACTACCCCTCTCCGCTAGCAGGAGAGGGGTGACGGTGAGAGTAATTAGCTGATTTCTGCCGCCACCTCTGGCTCGACATCCAACTCTTGGGCGAGAAGTTCGCGGCGATACATCGCGGTGTAGCGACCGCCGAGGGCGACCAGTTCCATGTGCGTGCCGCGCTCCACGATGCGACCATCCTCCAGCAGGATAATTTGGTCCGCGTTCTGCACTGTAGCGATGCGCTGGGCGATGATGATGCTGGTGCGCCCTTGCATCACCTCGCGCAACCCGGACAATATCTCCGAGGCAGTGCCAGTGTCCACGCTGGATAGCGAGTCGTCCAGTATCAGGAGGGCGGGGTCGCGCACTATCGCACGGGCAATCGCGGTGCGCTGCTTCTGCCCGCCACTGAGGGTGACACCGCGTTCGCCAATCATGGTATCAATCCCCTGCGGGAACTGCTCCAAATCCTTGCTCAACCGCGCCACCTCTACCGCCCGCCCAATCCGCGCCCGTTGCTCGGTGTTGATGTCGCGTAGCTTCTGCAGGGGGTCGTCGTCGAGGTTGACGCTGAGGCTGAAGCTGGGCAGGTGATTGGCCGCGCTGCTGTTGCTCGCTAGGAAGGTGTTGTGCTTGGCCGCATCAATGGTGCGCTGTTGGGGGTCGGCATCGAGCAGTCCGAAGGCCACATTGTCGCGCAAGGGGACGGAGAAGAGGAAGTTGTCCTGCGGCACATAGCCAATCGCGCGGCGCAGGTGGTCCAGCGGGATGCTACGGATGTCCTGTCCGTCAATCAATATCTGCCCCTGCTGCGGGTCATATACGCGGGCGATGAGGTTGACGAGGCTGCTCTTGCCGCTGCCAGTCGCCCCCACCACCGCGAGGCTGCTGCCCGCCGCCACCGTGAAGCTGATGTCGGCCAGCGCGGGGATGTCGTCATATGTGAGGGTGACATCGCGGAACTCTATCCCCCCACGTATCGGTTGCCGCGAAGGGGAGAGCGCGGCATCGTCACTGATATGCGGCTGGCGGTGCATGATTTCGTTGACCCGACCCAAACTGGCTAGCCCCTGCTGCACCAGCGACAGGGTCCAACCCATTGCAATCATCGGCCAACCCAGTTGCACGAGGTAGGAGTTGAATTGCACGAACTGGCCGA
>JBBSEE010000266.1:0-4865 GCA_038239995.1 Chloroflexia bacterium
CATCGGATTACGGCCAACGGACAGTACAACGAACCAACGGACAATCGGACGGCTAACGTAGGGGCGGGTTGCACTCGCCCTGCTGACGCGCACTAACGTTCAGCATACCCACCATTCTAGCTTCTACCTTCTACCTTCTACCATCAGGAGGCTACATGAACAACCAATCGAACCACAAGGCTGAAGCCCTCGCCCACCTCCGCGCCGCCCATCAGCCGCTGGAGGATACGCTGGTCGGTCTCAGCGCGGCGCAAATGACCACCCCCGGCGTATATGCCGATGGCAATGGCGAATGGACCGTGAAGGACATCCTTGCCCACATCACATGGTGGGAACAATCGGTGTTCGGCTGGCTAGGGCTGCCCCGCGCAGTCGAACGGTCGCCCATCCCCGCAGGTGAGCTAAACGACGATGAGGTCAACCAAGCCATCTTCGTGGGCAACCGTGACCGCCCGCTGGACGAGGTGAAGCGCAACTTCCACCACTCATACGATGCGCTAGTGAGGGCAATCGAGACGGCCAGTGAGGAGCAGCTTGCCCAGCCTCGCTCCTCTGACCCCGACGGCTCGCCCATCTACGAGATTCTGCCCGGCAACACCTACGAACACTATCAGATACACCTCCAGTCCATTCGCGATTGGCTGAACCAGCAATAAGGAGCGCAAATGTTTATCTTCAAAGCAGCAGTGGTGGGCGCGGGGGCCATGGGTGGCAGCATCGCCCAAGTGATCAGCTACTCTGGCCTGCCGGTCATCGTCAAGGACGTGGACCAGCATCAGCTTGACCTTGCGATGCAGAAGGCACGGGGTATCTACGAGGATAGGGTGAAGAAAGGCAAGATGAACGCCGCGCAGGTCGAGGACAAGATGGCCCTCATCACCCCGCAGCTTACCTACGATGGATTCGACGATGTGGACATTGTCATCGAGGCGGTGCCAGAGAAGATGAGCATCAAGCAGGCGGTGTTCCGTGAGCTTGACGGCGTGTGCCACCCCGGCGCGATATTCGCCAGCAACACCTCGGCCCTGAGCATCAGCGAGATGGCGGGGGCGACGGGGCGGCCTAGTAAGGTAATCGGGATGCACTTCTTCAACCCCGCCCATGTGATGAAGCTAGTCGAAGTCATCCCCGGCCAGCAGACCGACGCGGAGACTGTCGAGGACGTGACCAACTTCGCCCGCGACCTGCGGAAGATAGCGGTGGTGGTAAAGGAATGTCCCGGCTTCCTCGTCAACCGCCTGCTTGCCCCCTACCTGAACGAAGCCGCCTACGCCCTACAAGAGGGGGCGGCCACTACTAGCCAGATTGACGCGGCGGCTACCAAAGCGGGGATGCCGATGGGGCCGTTCATGCTGGCGGATATGCTGGGGCTGGACATCTGTTACCACGCGGGGGCGACCATGTACCAAGCCTACGGTGAGCGAATGCGCCCCGCCGAACTGATGCAACGGATGTACAATGCGGGGCGGCTGGGCCAAAAGGCGGGGCGAGGCTTCTACACCTATGGCGACGACACCCCCCCCACGCTCGATGACCTCATCGTGCCGGTGCAGCGCGAGACCGGCAAGTTGACCCGTGATTTCGCGGTTGACCGCATCCTGCTGCCGATGATTAACGAGGCGGTGCTGGCTCTGGATGAGGGTATCGCCGGTATCAGCGACATTAACACCGCAATGATGGCGGGGGCGGGGATGCCAGTCGGCCCGCTAGCCATGGCCGACGAGATGGGGCTGGACACGGTACTTAGCCGCCTCGAAGCCTATGAGCAACAGTTCGGCCCCCGCTTCACCCCCGCCCCATTGCTGCGCCAGAAGGTGGCGGCGGGCGAATTGGGCAAGCAGAGCGGACACGGCTTCATGGAGTACGCCTAAACAGTGGTGGCGGCGATAGCTGAAGCCGCAAGCGGTGAGATGGGGCGGCAGCGCGTCTATCTGCTAGTCGCCCTCGCCAGTGCGCTGACCCTACTGGCGATTGCCCTTGTCTATCGCCTCATCCTCACCGATGTGGCCGACGATGCCTACATCAGCTTCCGCTACGCCGCCAACCTTGTGCATGGCAATGGGCTGGTGTTCAACCCCGGCGAGTACGTGGAGGGCTACACCAACTTCTTGTGGGTGATGACCTCGGCACTGGCGATTGGCCTCGGTTTCGACCCCGGCCTTGCTGCCACCGCCCTGAATGTGCTGTTTGGCCTCGGCCTGCTCGCGCTGGTGGGCTGGTTCGGGGGGCGGCTGGTGGGGTGGGGGCGGCTGCGCGAAGGCTGGCAGTACCTTGCGATGTTCATCGTGGCCGCGTCCAGCCCCCTCGCTTTTGCCCTCATCAGTGGACTGGAGACCGTCCTGTTCACCCTACTGCTCTGCGGCGCGGCGTTCAGCTATCTGCTAGAAGCCCGCGGGGGGGCGAAGTGGCCGCTAGCTGGTGGACTGTTCGCCCTCGCCGCCCTTACCCGACCAGAGGGGGCATTGTTCTGGGGTTGCACCGTACTTTACCAATTTATCTGGCTGCTCATCCCCTCGCGCCTACGGGGGGCGGGGGGTCGGGCCAGCGGGGGACGCACGCTCGGTTGGCTGGTCGGTAGCTTCCTCGTCATCTGGCTGCCCTATATCGCGTGGCGAGTGTCCTACTACGGCGACCTCTTGCCCAACACCTTCTACGCGAAGGCGACGGGCAACGACGATGAGCAACTGGTGTTCGGCCTCGTCTACGTTGCCACCTCATGGTTGTTCCTGTTCGGGCCGCTGGTCTTGCTGCTGGCCTTGCAGGTGTTGCCCCGCATCAAGCGGCTGGGGCGGGTCGAGGGCTACTTCTTCATCCTTGCCCTCGTCAATTTCGTCTACGTTGCGGTGGCGGGGGGTGATTACATGACCGCCTACCGCTTCCTGCTGCCGCTCTTCCCCTTCCTCAGCCTGCTGCTGGTCAGTGCGCTGGATGGGGTTCACGCCGCTCTCGTGCATCGCCATTGGCGACCCCGCCTCGGCTTGGCAATGATGCTAGCGGCGGTCATCTTCCTCAGCGGCTGGAGTGCCTTCAATATCAATGTGATACGCAGCTTGGTGGTGGACAGCAATTATAGCCAGAAGTGCGCGGCAGTGATTGACTGGCTGCGCCGTAACACTGGCCCGAACGATAGCCTCGCGCTGGAGACGGTGGGCAAAGTGCCATACTATAGCGGCATCTACACCATTGATATGCTGGGCTTGACCGACCGGCACATCGGCCACAGTGCGGGGCGCAGCGACCGCTACACGCCGGGTCACAACAAGACCGACCCTGATTACGTGCTGGGCCGCGAACCAACTTATGTGGTGGTCTATCGGATACCAACCGAGGGGGGCTACGGGTTCAATCCTGTCTTCCACCCCGGCTCAATTGCGATAATGAGCCGCCCGCAATTCGCCGCCACTTACGCCAACGTCGCGGTCTTTCCGTTGTGGCCGGGGGTAGAGGGGTGGCTGTATCAACGCAAGTTAAGTTATAATCACAAGGAGAGGAACAAACATGGCACTGGAACACGATGGGCAATACGTGAAGGTGACAACTGAGGAGCAGGGCAAGCTGGCAATCATCACCATTGACAATCCCCCCGCCAACGCCCTCGGTCGCGGCTGCATGGAGGAGCTAGCGGGGGCGATCGAGGCGTTCGCGGGCGATGACACCGCCAAAGTCGCAATCATCACTGGCGGCACCGAGGCGGGGGCGGGCCAGATATTCGTGGCCGGGGCGGACATCAACGACATCGCCGCGCTATCCACCGCCGCTGATGCCGAAGCCGGGGTAGCGGCGGGCCAAGAGGTGTTCAACCGCATCGCCGCGCTGCGTAAGCCGGTCATCGCCGCCATCAACGGGGTGGCGTTGGGGGGAGGCAACGAACTAGCCATGGCCTGCCACCTCCGCATCGCCAGTGCCAACGCCACGTTTGCCCAGACCGAAATCACCCTCGGCATCATCCCCGGCTTTGGCGGTACCCAGCGACTACCTCGCATCGTGGGCAAGGCTAAGGCTCTTGAAATGATGCTCACCGGTGCAAGGCTCAACGCGCAGGATGCACTCCGCCTTGGCTTGGTCAACAAGGTGGCCGCGGAAGGCACCCTGCTGCGCGAGGCGCGTAATCTCGCCAAAGCGTTGCTGATAATGCCCGGCAAGGCCATGGCCGCGATAATCGAGGCGGTCAACGACGGTATGGAGCAACCGCTCGCCGACGGCATCGCCCTAGAGCGCAAGCTGTTCGGCCAAATCGCCGAGACCGAAGATAAAAAGGAAGGTTTGGCCGCCTTCATCGAGAAGCGACGACCGATGTTCAAAGATAGGTAACAAGCCCTGAGTAACCAAAAGCCTCCTCCAGCGGGGGAGGTTGGTGGGGGAGAATGTTGCAGCGCAACACTACCCAAAGCCTCCCCCAGCGGGGGAGGTTGGTGGGGGAGAATGTTGCAGCGCAGCACTACCCAAAGCCTCCTCCAGCGGGGGAGGTTGGTGGGGGAGAATGTTGCCACGCACACAATGCCGATTGTAACTACGGCTAAACTGACGAGCCAACGGACGGAGGGGCGGGCGGCACTCGCCCCCACAACTTACTTGCCAATTGCCCGATTGGAGGCGCAACATGGACTTTACCCTACCCAAAGAGTACCAGATGCTGAAGCGCACCCTGCGCGAGTTCATCACCAGCGAGATTGCCCCGGTCGCCCGCGATACCGACCGACTTGAGCAGCAGACCGAGGAGAACATCCGCAAGCTGGGCCAAATGGGGATGCTAGGTATGCCCTTCCCGCAGAAGTACGGCGGGGCGGGGGCGGGCGAACTTGGCTACTGCCTGCTGATGGAGGAGATGTCGCGGGTGGATAGCAGCACCACCACGATTATCGGGG
>JBBSEE010000267.1:0-4857 GCA_038239995.1 Chloroflexia bacterium
TCCACATCGCCCAGTTCGACCAGTCCACCTTCCCCACCATCGCGTATACGGAGCAGCAGGTGGATGTATCGAAGTTAGTTGTTGCCCCGCCCCTAAACTAATCGTCAGCAGTCATCTGGTCGGTTCGTACCGGAAAGGTAATCTTGTATGGACAGCTTCTATTATCGCAGCAGCAGGTATCGAATGTTCGACGATTATAGTGAGCCGTTTGGCTGGTGGGGGGGACATTGGACCCCGCCCGTGCCCCTGAGCGTAATTCAAATCATCGAGAGCGGCAGCATGACGGCGCGGATGGTCGCCCTTGCGTGGCTGATGATTGAGCGGCGCAGCAGTATCATGTTCGCCTCCGAGCCACCGATGGCGGGCAAGACCACCACCATGACCGCGTTCATTGATTTCATCCCGGCAGAGCAACGTCGCATCTACCTGCGCGGCCAGTATGAGACCTTCCAATTCGAGGAGGACGGCAAGGGTCAGCCCGCCAACTCGTGGCTGCTGGTCAACGAGTTCAGCAACCACCTGCCCACCTATATGTGGGGGCCGAAAGCCAGCCACGCCTTCGGGCTGCTGCTGGAGGGCTACTGCCTCGGCGGCACCATGCACGCGGATACTGCTGAGGAAGCGGTCGGCCAGTTGCAGTACGAACTCGGTGTCACCGATGAGGAGATGGCCCGAATCGGCTTGATGTTCATCATTCGGATGTACAACACCCGTACAGGCCGCCCCATCCGCGACGAGTACGAGATGCCCTATGGCACGGCGGGGGTGCTGCGCCGCGTCGCCACCGGCCACCTGCTCTCCCTCGACCCACGCGGCAAGCTGAAGCTGGACTTGTTCTCCCGCTGGGAGCGGGGCGGCGACCGCCACAACCTGACCATTGACCCCCACCTCGACCTCATCGCCCAGCGGGTGGGCCTACCCCCCGCGCAGATAAACGCGGAACTGGACCAGCGTGAGCAGTACCTGACCGAACTGTGCGCCAACGGGGTGCGAACCGTTGCTGCGGTGCGGGCGGCAATAGACAAGTTTCATGTTCAGAACAGTTAATTATCAAAACTTAATCATAAGGGAAGGAATTAAACCAAATGCCCCAGCAAGCTAGAACCCTCGGCGAACTAAAAGCGCAAGGTTATCAGCCCCTCACCGTCAAGGAGGAGATGCGGAAGAACCTGATACAGAAGATACGCAGCGGCAGCGAGATTTTCCCCGGCATCATTGGCTATGAGGACAGCGTTATCCCGCAGGTCGAAAATGCCATCATGTCGGGGCAGGACATCGTGATGCTGGGCGAACGCGGCCAAGCCAAGACCCGCCTCGCCCGCAGCCTCATCAACCTGCTCGATGAGGAAGTGCCGATTATTCGCGGCTCGGAACTGAACGATGACCCCTTTCACCCCGTCTCCGCCTATGGCAAGCAGGTGCTGGCCGACTGTGGCGACGATACCCCGATTGATTGGCTGCCCCGCGAAGTCCGCTACGGCGAGAAGCTGGCAACCCCCGACATCACCATCGCCGACCTGATTGGCGAAGTTGACCCCATCAAGGTGGCGGAGGGCCGCTATCTGTCCGACGAACTGACCATCCACTACGGCCTCGTGCCGCGCACCAATCGGGGCATCTTCTGCCTCAACGAGTTGCCCGACCTCGCCGAGCGCATCCAAGTTGGTCTGCTCAACATCATGGAGGAGCGTGACGTACAGATACGTGGCTACAAGGTGCGCCTCGACCTTGACCTGTTCGTGATTGCTTCGGCCAATCCAGAGGACTACACCAATCGCGGGCGCATCATCACCCCGCTGAAAGACCGCTTCGGCAGCGAGATTCGCACCCACTATCCGCGCACCATCCAGCACGAGATTGACATCATGGAGCGCGAATCGTCGCAGTATGGGGTCGGCGACCACACCTTGTTCGTGCCTGCCTACATGAAGGAGATAGTGGCGGAGCTAACCCATCTTGCCCGCCGTAGCCCCGACATCAACCAGCGCAGCGGGGTAAGCGTGCGGGTGAGCATCGCCAACTACGAGAACCTGATTAGCCACGCCCTACTCCGTGCCGTCCGCCTCAACGAGAAGCAGGCCGCCCCCCGCGTTAGCGACCTGCCCAGCGTGGTCGCCAGCACCCTCGGCAAGGTCGAGCTAGAGAGCAGCGGCGATGGGCGTGAGGACAAGGTGGTAGACAAGCTGATGCAGACCGCCGTCCTCAACGTGTTCAATCGCTACTTCAATGCCGGACAGTTCGAGGACATCGTCAGCGGCTTCGTGGGCGGCCAGCGCATCGAAACCGGCGACCTGATGCCCGCTATGGAGTACGTGAAGCAAGCGTCCGGCCTAGAGGGGATGAAGACTGCCCTGAACAAGCTGAACGCGCACGGCAACCAAGCCGCCATCGCCAGCGCGGTGGAGTTCGTCCTCGAAGGGTTGCACCTCAACCGTCGCCTGAACAAGGACAAGGCCGAGGGCCGCGCCCGCTACCGCCGTTAAGTCAGTCATAGAGAACGAGGCGTAATTATGAGCGAAGATACATACCCCGGCTGGCTGTACTCCGAATGGGACGGCAGCCAGCATATCAACCCTTTCGATGCCGACGCGCTAATGGAGCAGATGTCCGACGACCTGTTGGAGGAAGGCGACATTTGGCGGGCGTTGCGACAGATGCAGCAGTGGGGCGTAGAGGGGCAGAACGGCGAGAAGATTGAGGGCTTGCAGCAGATGATGGAGCGGCTGCGTGAGCAACGTCGCGCCCAGCAGCGGCAGTACAACATGGACTCGGTGATGGACGACATCCGTAAGAAGCTGGACCAGATCGTCGAAGCCGAGCGGCAGGGCATCCAGAAGCGGATGGACGAGGCCCGCACCGATGGTCAGCCCCAAGCTGAACAAGGCCAGCAGGGGCAGCAGGGTCAATCTAGCAATCAGGAGCAGGGCCAACAAGGTCAGCAAGGCCAACAGGGAGAATCAGGGCAGCAGGGCGGGTCGCCAGAGTTCGCCCAGATGCTAGAGCGGATGGCCCAGCGCAAGCGAGACTTCCTCGACCAGCTACCCCCCGACGTACCCAGCCAAATCCAGAAGCTATCCGACTACGAGTTCATGGACACCGATGCGCGGCAGCAGTTCCAAGAGTTGCTCGATATGCTCAAGCAGCAGGTGATGCAGGCCCAGTTTCAGGGTATCCAGCAGGACATCAAGAACATCACCCCCGAAGACCTTGCAGCGGTGCGTGAGATGGTCAAGGACTTGAACCAGATGTTGCAGCAGCGGGCTAGCGGGATTGAACCCGACTTCCCAGCCTTCAAGGACAAGCATGGCCGCTTCTTCCCAGAGGACATCAACAACCTCGACGAACTGATGATGTATCTGCAAGAGCAGCGGGCGCGGATGCAGGCGATGCTCAACAGTATGTCCGCGGAGCAACGCGCCGAGTTGCAGGCGATGATGGACCAACTGTTGCAGGACGACCGCCTTGCGTGGGACCTTGCCCAGATGGGCGCGTACCTCGATATGATGATGCCGATGGAGGCGGACGGTTATCGCTTCAGCGGCGGTCAATCGCTGTCCCTCGACCAAGCGATGGACTTGATGGGCCAGCTACAGGGGATGGACCAGCTAGAGGAGCAGATGCGCGAAGCCCAGTATAGCGGCGACCTCGACGCGATTGACATGGAGCAGATGCGCGACCTGCTCGGCCCCGACATGACCAATCGGCTGGACCAGCTACGCTCCGTGACCAAGATGCTGGAGGATGCGGGCTACATCCACAAGAAGGGCGACCGCTACGAACTGACCGCGCGGGGCATTCGGCGCATCGGCCAGAAGGCCTTGCACGACATCTTCGCCCAACTGAAGAAAGACCGTTTCGGCAACCACGAGCTACAGAAGCGGGGGGTGGGCGGCGAACGCACCGACGACACCAAGCGTTACGAGTTCGGCGACCCCTTCTTGCTCGACCTCCGCAAGACCATCATGAATAGCGTGGAGCGGCAGGGCAAGGGTAGCCCCCTGAAGCTCGACCCCGACGACTTTGAGGTGTACCGCACCGAACTGCTCACCCAATCGTCCACCGTGCTGATGGTGGACATGAGCCGCTCGATGCTGCTGCGCGGCTGCTTCGCCGCCGCCAAGAAGGTGGCCCTCGCCCTGAACAGCTTGATTCGCGGCCAGTTCCCCCGCGACCACCTCTACATTGTGGGCTTCAGTGCCTCTGCCCATGAACTGAAGGCCGACGACCTGCCCTCGCTGGCATGGAACGACTTTGAGCAGGGTACCAACTTGCAGCATGGCCTCATCCTTGCCCGCCATCTGTTGGCCCGCCACAAGACCCCCAACAAGCAAATCATCGTCATCACCGATGGCGAACCGACGGCACACTTCGAGCCGAACAGCCCGCCCGGCAGTCGCCCCTACTTCGGCTACCCCCCCTCGCCGCGCACCGAGCTGCTCACCTTGCAAGAGGTGAACCGCTGCACCCGCGATGGCGTGGTCATCAACACCTTCATGCTGGAGCAGAGTCCCTACCTCACCAACTTCGTGCAGCGGATGAGCAAGCTGAACAAGGGCCGCGCCTTCTACGTCAGCCCCGACAACCTTGGCGAGTACATCATGTTCGATTACATGAACAGCAAGACCAAGCGGGTAAGGGGCTAAAACAAGTCAGCACATACGAATCACCTTGAGTTTGATCAACTAAGCCCCCAGCGGGGGTTTGGGGGGGAATCTCGAACTGCTGCCCCACTCGAACCAGCGCGGCGACCTTAATGAAGTCGCTGGCGCACCACGGGCGGCGCAGTTACTTCAGCATTGAAGCGCGGCAAGATTCTCCCCCAAACCCCCGCTGGGGGCTTAGATTAGCGGCGCTTCA
>JBBSEE010000268.1:0-4856 GCA_038239995.1 Chloroflexia bacterium
GGCAAGCATCGTTCTTGGGCGAGAGTGGCGACCGCCTACCTAGCCAGCAACTGCCTCCCACCCCTATTCCACCACACTAGATTGAACCATAAAAGTTGGGACGCGGCCATTGCCACGTCCCATACGCTTCGGCCATCATCAGCTATCACCCATTCTCGATGATAGCCACGATGGTGATAAGTAGCACGATAGCGTTGGCAATAATCGCGGTGGCGACCTGCCCGCCAGATGGGCCGCTGGGTGTCTGCTGATAGCGATAGTAACCAAAACTGCTGAAGCAGAGACCGAGGAAGATGAGCAGCAGCGGCCCCCACGCCAGCCCACGCACAATGTTTGGCCCCAGAAGGTCGCCGATGCTGCTAAGAATGATATACAAGACGAACAGGGCCACCCCCGCGCATAGTATCCCGCACTTGGCCGCGCTATTCATCTCCACAGCCGCGATTGTCTCCAGCGATAGCGGTGACGATTGTAGGGTGGTGGGGTTTGTCCCCGCTAGTGGCGCAGCGCGATTGTCGAATGGTGCGGGCTTGAGCTTATCCTCCAGCATCGGGGGCAGGGCGATGTTCGCGTCCTCATCGGGCAGAGTGAGCAGCGGGTTAATCGCGCCCCCCTCTACCAGCGGCCCGCGATATGGCTCGATGAGCGGGGACTCGTATTCATGCTGCGGTGAAGGGTTAGCGTCCATGTCAGCCCGCCTTGTTACAGCAGCCCCATCCGCCGATACGCTTCGTCCACGTACTTGAGGTGATAATCATAGTCGGTAACGATGCGCTGCAACTCGGCGGGGGAGATGTGGGCGGTGATGTCGGGGTCGGCAGTGAGGGTCGCGAGGAAGCCGCCAGCGACTGGTGCGCCTTCATCTTCCGCAGAGATGACCTGCATCGCCGCCCGCTGCACCAGCTTGTAGGCCGCCTGCCGCTCCATCCCCCGCTCCACGAGGGCGAGCAGCACCTGCTGGCTGAAGGTGAGGCCGCCGCCCGCTTCCAGATTGCGCCGCATTCGCGCAGGGAACACCTTCAGCCCGCGCATAATCGCGGTAAACTCGCGCAACATATAGTCGAGCAGGATACAGGCATCGGGGAAAATGATGCGCTCAGTGCTGCTGTGGCTGATGTCCCGCTCGTGCCAGAGGGCAACGTTCTCCAACGCGGTGATGGCATAGCCACGCATCAGCCGCGCCTGCCCGCAGAGCCGCTCGGTGCGGTGGGGGTTGCGCTTGTGCGGCATCGCCGATGACCCCTGCTGCTGTTCGCCGAACGGCTCTTCCACCTCGCGCACCTCGGTGCGGGCAAGGTGGCGGATTTCGGTGGCGAATTGCTCAATCGAGGCGGCCACGATAGCCAGCGTGGTGATGAAGCTAGCATGGCGGTCACGCTGCAACACTTGGGTGGCGACGGGGGCAACTCCGATACCCAGCAGTTCGCAAGCTCGCTCTTCGACATTAGGGGGGATGTTCGCGTGGGTACCGACCGCGCCGCTCAATTTGCCCACCGCAAGCTCGGCCCGCGCCGCCTCCAGCCGCCCCCGATTGCGGCGCATCTCCGCCAGCCACAGCAGCAGCTTCAGCCCGAAGGTGGTTGGCTCGGCGTGGACCCCATGTGTGCGCCCAATCGTAATCGCATCCTTCCAGCGCAACGCCCCCTCGCTCAACACCGCGAGTAGCTCATCCACATCTTGCCGCAACAGGTCCGCCGCCTGCACCGCCTGCATGGACAGGCTGGTATCCACCACATCGGAGGAGGTGAGGCCGAGGTGGATGTAGCGGCTGGCCTCGCCCACCGTCTCGCCCGCGGCGCGAAGGAAGGCGATTACATCGTGGTCAGTCTCGCGTTCAATCTCCGCCATGCGCGGCAAGCTAACACTGGCGGCGCGGATGGCGGGCATCGCCTCAGCGGGTATCACCCCCTGCTCCGCCCACGCCTCGGCTACGTCAATCTCCTCCTTCAGCCACGTGTCAACCTTATTCTGGTCACTCCACAGCGCGGTCATCTGCGGGAAGCTGTAACGGTCGATCAATGATCTCCACTCCTTGCGCCTTCATCGCGGCGATGCGCCGCAACATCCGTTCGCGGGTCATCAGCGCGTTGTAGACGATAAACGGCAAGAGAAATATCAGCACCGCCAGCCCGAAGCAGGCCGCCCCCCACCAGCCGGTATCCCAGCCCAACCAGCCGCTGAAGTGGCGATTACTGAGCAGTAGCACGCCGTAGAGGGCGAAGGCGACACTGCCAGCGGTGGATAGCACAAAGGTGATACGCATCCCCCGCATCCGCGCCCGCGCGATGGTGGCTAGCTGGAAGTCGAACCGACCGATGCGGCTGCCACCCACTGAGGGGGCCATCCGCCGCAACTCCATGCGCTCCACCTCGCGGTAGGCGGGGGTAATCAGGTACACTAGCATCAGCACGAAGGAGGCGACCCCGATGTAGAGGGCGACATCGTTGAAGCCGGGGTTGCCGAACAAGCTGGCGACGATGATGCCCGCTTCCAGCAGCAGGGTCAATGTGCCCCAAACTAGACTAATCACCCGAATGATATTCACCCACAGGGGCAGATGCGGTGGGTTACTCCCAGTTGCCATGCTCCGCCCTCTCGTGTTCCGCCTCCTCTACCGCTACGGTCTCCCCCTCGGCGGCAGCCAACGTCCGCCCCGCGGGGCCGAGATGCTTGGGCAGAGCTTGGTCGCGGGCGGTAGCGAACAACTGCGCGGTCTGCTGCTGGCTGCCCGCTAGCTCATTATCCCAGCGCACGCGGCGGGCGCGGGCGAAACCGATATTAGCGACCGCGCTGACGATTGCACCAATTAGGGCCAGCACGAAGAAGATGAGGAAGGTGGTTACACTATTGGTGGTGGCGTACACGAAGAGGCAGACAATGGTCATCGCCATCGCTACTATCAGGCCTAGCCAGCGCAGGGTATTCCAGGTTCGTTCAGTCACGGCCCACCCCCCGGACAATTTTAGATTTTGGATTTTGGATTTTGGATTGTGATGGTGTTACGGTCATATTATAGCGCATCGCGCCCCAATTATCACCCCACCGCGCTAGGGTCGCGCCACGCTGACGATTTGGCTCATCTCGTCACGGCGGATGTTGCGGTTGGGCGAAAAGTGGGTGGGGTCGGTGCCATTGATGATGCCGTGCGTATGGGCGGTTTCGATGTAGATATAGGCGAAATAGCTGGGAGGCACATCCTCGAAGGTCGGCCCGCCCACTGGGGTCGCCAGCGGGTAAGCGGCGGCGATGACCACCAGCTTGGTAAGCTCGGCGCGGCTGATAGGGCGGTTGGGCAAGTAGCAAGGGTAGACCGCGCCCGCCGCTTGGCATTGTATCTCGCTGTAGCCGCTGAGGATACCCGCCTGTCGCCCCCCCTCGATGTAGGTGTAAGCATAGTATTGGGGCGGCACATCGCTGAAGGATGGTCCGGCGTAGGGGGTGAGCGGGGCGATGCCGAAGGCCAGCACCACTACCTTGCTGAACTGGGCGCGGCTAGCGGGGTCGGCGGGGCTGAAGGTATTCCGACTGGTGCCGTTCACGATGCCATGACAGTAGAGGTCGAGGATAGCGTTAAAGAAGATGTTGCCCACAATGTCGTAGAAGCTATTGACGCAATCGGTCGGGGTGGCGGTAGGGCCACCCGGCGTAATCGTGGGGGTGGGGGTGGCCGAGGGGGTGGGGGTGACGGTGGGTGAGCGGGTGACGCAAGGGAGATACTGGGTCAAGCCGCTGGCGCGGATTATCCAGTTGCCGCGCAGGGAGCCACCGCTGGCTGCTTCAATTGTTGCCAGCAAATCGTTGTTGGCAAGATTGTTGTAGTCGGGGTCGGCCCCGCTGCTGCGGCCCGCCACCCAGCTACGCCCCTGAGTGTTATCGGTGTCCAGCGGGGCAGGATAGCTGACGGTATGCACCCCACCGCTGTTGTAGACATCGGCAAAGCCGATGTACAGGTCGCCCGGCCCGTTCACGTTCAGGTTCACGGCATAGTCACTGAAGGTGAGGCCATCGGCTACTTGCACGGTGGTATGCAGTTGGGCAACCTTAGTCGCGTTGCTGGGGTCGCCATCGCCATCGGCATCGAGGTAGACCAGTAGGTCAACCGCAAAGCCGGTCAAGTTGCGCCCTGAGAGGCTGGGGCCGGGGAAGAGGATGCTAATCTGGCTGAGGTGGATAGGGTAATCGCTAGGCGCGGGGCTGAAGCGGTTCATCCAAATGCCCACATAGCTGATAGTGGGGTTGCTAGCATTATCGGTGAGGCCGACGGCATCCTCGATGCTACCATCATCCAACACGAAGCTGAGGTCGTCGTGGGGCAGCCACTTGGCGAGTTGGGTGGGGGCGTGGCGGTGGCTGGCGGTGGGGGCGGCCCCCTCCTTGCCCTTGCGGATGAGGGTGGGTGGCACTGGGCTACCCAGACCAATCAGCCGCCTTACCCCGGTGGTCGCGGTGGGGCAGGGCGTAGGGGTAATTGTGACCGTGGGGGTACGGCTAGTGGTGGGCGTACTGGTGCCCTTCACCGTCGGCGTATTGGTGGGCGGCGTGCCGGTGTTGGTGGGGGTCAGGGTGGGGATGTAGGGGGTATAGTCCAACCGTATATTGGGGTTGAGCGACGGAGAATGGCAGGAAAATTGGGTGTACGAGTAGCTGCCGCTGCCGTCCCACTCCTGCACCCCGCTGACTTCAGCGAAGCCGCCCTTAACATTCGTCCCATACACCATGGTAATCACATCGGAGTTCTCATGAAAGATAATCTCCTCGTTATTGGTGGTGGAGAAGCTGACGTCGTGCGCCCGCCACTCGATGACAAAATCGCGGCTGGGGGCGGTGCCGGTTACGGCGGTGAAGATGCCGTCACC
>JBBSEE010000269.1:0-4852 GCA_038239995.1 Chloroflexia bacterium
CCGCGTCCCAGTTCCGCGCGATGTTCTGCACCGCCGCCACGCTGAGGGGGCTGCCGCCACTGGCGGCGTAGGGCCGCTCCGACGGCAGCGGCACCCCCCAGCGGGCGAAGGTTTGGGTGGCCGCATCGCCGTAGGTGATGTACACATCGCGTAGCCGCGCGTTCAGCACGTCCTGATTGCGGACGGTGAAGAACAATAGGGGAGCGATGATGATGAACAGGGCGAAGCCGCACATCAACAGGTGCGACCAGTAATCGCGCAGGAAACTGAGGCGCGTAACTGCGAGGTAGAGGGTGAGTGCGGCGAGGAAGACTAGTATCAGCCGCGAGGAGGGGTAGGCGTAGAGGCTGAGACCGGCGGCCAGCCCGCTCCACCCGAAATCGAGGTAACGCTTAGTCCGCACCCCCTTGTAGAAGAAATAGAAGCAGGACACCCAGCAGGTGGCGATTTGCTCAGTGCCTTGTGCGTAGTGGCTGAACTGGATATGCACATCGGAGACCGCTAGCAGAGCCGCGCCAATCAGGGCAGTGCGCCCCTTGAACAAGAGGCGGAGCAGCAGGTAGGTGAAGAAGATGGTGGCAACCCCGAACAGGGCGGTGGTGAAGCGGATGCCGGTCACATCGGTGTCGCCGAACAGTTTGATGCCGGGGGCAATCAGGTAGGCGACCATCGAGGGGACGTTGTACCACGGGCCGGGGCCGAGCAGGGGCAGGGCGGTGAAGTTGCCGTGCGCGATGCGTCGCCCCAGCAGGCCCAGTTCCGCCTCATCACCGTGCAAGCCGACCGGGGTGCTGCCGAGGTTGTAGAGGCGGATGAAGGCGGCGAGCAGCAGGATGAAGATGACGAGGGCCACCTCCAGCCGATGATTGGCGAAGGCCCAGCCACCGTCGCCCGCCCTCCCATCCTCATCCACCACGCTGGTGGCGTACTCGTCGGGGTTGGAGGCATGGAGCGGCCAGAGGTCGTGCCGCTGCCCCGCGCAGGCGCAGATGAGCAGCGCGATGCTGAACAGCCAGAGGCCGATTGCCAGCCCATCGTTGGGCGCGGCCTGCGTCACGGCGGCCCAGCGTTGCACCCCCGCCAGCGCAGCCAACCCAGCGCAGATGAGTAGCCCGAACCGCCACCACGCGAGGCGCAGCAGGCGCAGCAGCAACCCCCCACTTTCCCGCCCACCCATGGTGGCGCGGATGGCGACCACCAGATTGTCGGAGGGGGGTGCATCCGCGCGGTCATCGGGGGGTGGATAGCCACCTTGGCGGAAGAACCGCTTGTTGCGGTATGTGTACAGCAGGGCGATGATGAGCAGGGCGCAACCCAGCAGGTAGAGGATGGGGGCTTCTTGGTAATCCTCTTGGAACTGCGCGGCGTAGCTGTCATATACTACTTGGCCGAGGTAGGCAAGCAGGATGGCGGGGATAGCCAGCCAGAACCCGCGATGGGCCAGCAGCCAACTGCCGACCGTGCGGGTTCTGGCGACGATGGTGGGGTGAGGGGCGACGCTGTTCACATCAGGGGTTAATTGGTTTAGGGGGCGGACACTGTTGGATGCTGGCTGGGATGGTGGGCGCGGAGAAGCCGTTCTTGTCCAGCGTGGGCAGGCTAGCATCGTTCAGGTCGGGATAGCTAGCCTGCTCCGGCCACAAGTAGTCGGTGGGGATAACCGCGCGGTCTTTGCCGGGCGGTAGCCACGATAGGTAGATGTGCGAAGAGCCGTCCGCGTCCTTGAGTACCACCCGCAGGTCGTGGAAGCCGCGCGTGAGGTTGATGTTCGCGCCGGTATATTGGTTGAAGCCGTCGTTCTCCAGCAGTTGCTGGCCGTCTATGGTCACGGTCGCGGTGCTAATCTGCTCCACCCCGATTTCGTAGCCGCCAGCCACCGGCGCGTACAGCTTGCCCTTCCACTCCACCGTATAAGGGCGATTCAGGGGGGTGAGGTGGAAGTAGAAGGAGATGAGCGGGTCTACCCGCATCAGCGAGGGCTGAATGCTGAGGTCGGTACCTTGCCGGTAGTAGCCGGTCAGGCCATGCGGCTGCAAGCTGGGTTTGTGCAGCATCTCCGCGCCCATATCTTGGTCCGCGCCGTTCACGTTCATCAACAGGTGGGTATGGTCGGACGGCCCGCGCACGATAGTGTCCACCGACACGGTATGCAGGCCATTGCCCAACATCCGAGGCTGGCCGGCGGGGAAGCCGTCTACGGTGATGGTGGTATCCGCGGGATTGCCTTCGAGGTGGAAGGTGGTGGGGGCGGAGGCGGGTAGGCGCACGGTGGTATCGTAGCGGGCGCGGAAGGGGAAGCTGAGACCGGCGGGGGGATTGTCCCATGCGTCGTTAATCAGCGGCTGGGTGCGTTCGCTGCTGGGGGCGGCGGTGGGGACGGCATCAGCGGGGTAGAAGCGTATCCGCACCCCGCGCAACTCTTCCAAGTCCTTGCTGCTGATGTAGGCGGTATACTCCAACGGCATCCCATCGGTGGGGGCGCAGAGGAAGTCATAGCGGGCGTGGGGGTATAGCTGGGTAATCCGCGCAAAGTCGGCCACTGAGGTACGCTCCACAATCACCGCGAGGTTCTGGCCCGCGGGGTCGGGGAAGGGCACCGACCAGCCGCCCTCGAAGGTGGTGGGCGGGGTCACATTGGGGGCGAGATACTGCTGGGGGGGTAGGCCAATCAGCAGCGGGGAGATATAGAACTTGTATTGGCTCTCGTACTGGCGCAGTTGGAGGGCGACATTCTCCTGAATCGCGCCCATCTCCAACCATGTGGAGGCCATCTGCGACTGATTGGTGTAACGCTTCACCGCCGCGCTGCCGTTCTGCACGCTGGCGATAACGATGACTACAATCGCCGCCCCTTGCGCGATGCGCCACAGCAAGCGACGACGGGGGGAGCCGAGGCGGAGGCGGGGGAAGGTGCGTGGGGCGCGGGTTTCGTCGGGCGGCTCGTGGGCGGGGGTGGCGGCAAGAGAGGGACTGCGGGTGAGGGCGGTGACGGCCAGCCCAATGGCTAGACCGGCGAACAGGGAGGTGACAATCGAGTTCTCTTGGGTGCGGTGGGCTTGGGGGGCTTCAAAGGAGAGCGACAGCACCCCGCCGCTCAGTTCGGCCACGAACCAGACAATGGGGAGGAAGAATTGCCAGCGCACAAAGCGGAGCAAGCAGTAGCCGAGGCCAATCGCAAACAGGGCGGCCATCAGCGGGTCGAGCATCGGGTCGGCGGTGGGGATATTGTGGCGGGGGTTGTGGTCGCCCAGCCAGTTGAACATCTGCAAGTGCAAAGTCAGGCTACTCTGGAAGGCGGCGGGGTCGGTAATCGTGAACATCCCGCCGGGGGCGAACAGGCCGTTGAACTTGAGCAAGGATACGGTCGTCTGCCGCTGGGCGTACAGGTCGTAGTGCTGCAAGATGAACAGGCCCATGGGCAGGAAGGCGAGCAACGCCCCCAGCAGGAAGACGGGCAGCCCCCAGCGGATACCCTTGATGAACCGCCAGCGTTCGCTAATCAGCTTGTGGAGGAAGACCGCGCCAAGCACCACCGGCAGCACCAGCGATATATAGTAACCCTGTAGGGCAATGCCGAGCAGGATACCGGCGAGGCCATACCATGCCAAGTAACCGCTGCGGAGGGCGAGGACGAGGCAGGTGACGGTGGCGAGGTCGAGGGCGACGGTGGTCATGCTCACCATCCCGAAGCGGCTCATGGTGATGTTCCACACGCTGAAGGCGAGGAAGCCACCGGCGGCGAGGCCCACCCGCCAGCCGTACAACCTAGAGGCCAGCACGTACATGAGCGGAGCGCAGGCCGCCCCCGCGAAGGCGGGCAGGAAGCGGAGCGCGGCCACGCTATTGCCGGTGAAGTGCAGCACCATGCCGAGGATGTAGAAGTAGAACGCACCCATCTGGGTCAGGCCGGAGATGAACACGGGGTGGGCGGAGTCCCATCCCGTAATGGTGCGGGCGACGATACCGTTCTGGGCCTCATCGAACCACAGGCCGGGCGGGGCGGAGTCGAGGCCGATGAAGCGCACCAGCAAAGCGGCGAGGAACAGTACCGCCACGATGGCGATTTCCACCCCGCGCGGCAGTAGGTCGGGCAAGGGGTCGGCGGAGAGGGCGGGACCGCCGCGGCTCGACCCCCATTGCCAGACGATGAGCGCGGCCCCGAACAGGGCGAGGCTGGCGAGGAACAGCAGCCACGCACCGTTAGCCACCAGTTGAGGGATGAGGCCGGGAGTGAGCGGGTCGCCCGCGTCGTTAATCTGGCGGAACAGGGGGATGCTGACCCCGCTGCAAATCAGGGCGAGGACCAGCAGAGGTAGGGCGAGCTTCCAGTGGGGATGACCCGACACGTAGCTGCGGAAGGGGGCGGGCACGGCGGTAAGCAGGCGAGGCGCGGCCCATGAACCGACCGCCAACAGCAACGCCCCCACCGCGAAGGCGTTCCAGATGTTGGGGGGGAAGGGCAGGCCGGTGGTGCGGTCGGTGACGAGGGTATTCTGCGAGATGATTGCCAAGATGACTGCGACCGCTACCAGCGCGGCTCGCACCCCCCATACCGCCCATCCCAACAGCGGGTTGGCAATCACCGCTGGCTCCACCTCTTCGACCACGACTTCGCTGGATGCAGCGGCCACTGGGGCGGACGCAACATCCACGTCGGCGGTGGTAGGCAAATCGGCGGCCACGGCCACCGCGTTGGCCGCCGCGTGGCTACGCACCGTCAGCGGCTTGAGCGCGAGTGGCGGCACGGTCACGTAGGGGGGGCGGGGGCGCAACGCGGGCATGGAGGTGGCGTGCAGGTGGTCGGAGACAGAATGGGGTGTTGAGGTTTGAGATTTGAGGTTTGAGGTTTGAG
>JBBSEE010000270.1:0-4848 GCA_038239995.1 Chloroflexia bacterium
AGTGGATTGAGGAACTGACCACCAAGACCAGCCTGCGCCCCGAAGATGTGGGCGAGTATACTGGCGACAAGAAGGAAATCCGCCCCGTCACCATCACCACCTACCAGATGATGACCTATCGCCCTTTCACCGTAGATGAGGAAACCGGCGAGATTGGCGAGTTCCCTCACTTCGCCCTGTTCAACGAGCGCAACTGGGGGCTGATCATCTACGACGAGGTGCATCTGCTACCCGCGCCGGTGTTCCGCATCACCGCCGAGATACAAGCGCGGCGACGGCTGGGCCTGACCGCCACGCTGGTGCGCGAGGATGGGCGGGAGACCGATGTGTTCTCCCTGATTGGCCCCAAGAAGTACGATGTACCATGGAAGGATTTGGAGAAGCAGGGCTGGATTGCCACCGCCGATTGCACCGAGATTCGTATTGCGCTAGGCGATGACACCCGCCAGCAGTACGTGCTGTCCGAGGACAATCGCATCAAGTATCGCATCGCCGCGGAGAACCCCCGCAAGCTGCTAGCCCTGAACAAGCTGCTGGACAAGCATAGGGGTGAGCAGATACTGATTATCGGCCAGTACCTCGACCAGCTACGCATCATCAGCGATATGCTGGGCGCACCGCTAGTCACCGGCAAGACCCCCAACAGCGAGCGCGAGGTGCTGTATGACCGTTTCCGCAGCGGCGAGGTCAAGGTGCTGGTGGTGAGCAAGGTGGCGAACTTTGCGATTGACCTACCCGATGCCAGCGTCGCCATCCAAGTAAGCGGCACGTTCGGCAGTCGGCAGGAGGAGGCGCAGCGGCTGGGCCGCATCCTTCGCCCCAAGAAGGACGGCCAGCTTGCCCACTTCTATACTATCGTCACCCGCGACACCAACGACCAAGAGTTCGGGGCCAACCGTCAACTGTTCCTCACCGAGCAGGGCTACCACTACACCATCCTCGATGCGGGCGAACTATTGAGCGCGAAGGAACTGGCAACGCCAGTACAGGATATTCTGAAGGCGGCGGCAGAGAAGGCTGAGGCCCGCGCCGCCGTTAATCCCACCAAGCGGCGTGGTCGCCCCCGCAAGGGCGAAGCGGACCCCAACGAGGACAGTGACAAGCCCAAGGGACGACGCGGGCGCAAACCGGCCACCATTATCGGCACCGCCGAAGGCACGCCGCTCGCCAACCTCACCGCTAACGGCAAGAAGCGCGGACGACCAGCGAAGAACGGCAACGCGGCGAACGGGTATAACGTGGGCGGAAACGGCCACCTACCTGCCGAGGAGGTAAGGATACCAGAGTTGGTGGGGCAAGCGTAAGACCCAAATTGTGTGGTATAATTGGGCTAGCCCAACTGCCTGAAAGGATAGATGGACGAGCAAGCGATAATAGCACGAATACGTAGACGCGGCGCAGTGGGCAACTTCGTGCCTAGCTCACACGCACTAGATGAAATAGATGATGAAGGTATCTCTTTTGCTGAGATGCAGCAAGCACTGGCGAATTGTCAAATGCTTGAAGATTATTACGAGGCTAGAAGAGGACCTTGCTGCCTAGTCTATGGAGTAGCGGATAACGGTCGGCCACTACATATGGTCTGCACCAGTGTAAAATCTACCTTGAAGATTATCACGGTCTATGAACCGAAGCCACCAATGTGGCCTACCCCAACCCAAAGAGGCAAAAGAGATGAATTGTAACTTTAAGGATTGCCCCGGCAGCTACGAGGAGAAGCTGATTACCCGCGCCAGCCGTGTGCTGGATGAGGTAAAGGTGATAGACCATGTACCGGCGATGGTGTGCAACTTTTGCGGGGATACTTTCTTTAACCCCGACACCACTCAACGTTTGGAATGCTTCCGTGAGACACAGATTGAGCCAGTTGGCACAGTTCCGTTGTATGAGTACGTACTCTGGAGCGCGAAGCAAGCGAACGCACGGCAGAGCCACTCTAATGGGCAATCGGATAATGGCGAGATGCCGATGATTAAATGCCGGTTCAAAGGATGTCCGGGCTACTATGAGGAAAAGCTAAGAGCGCACCTAAAGCCCCGTCGCGACGGGCAAATCGTGGTGGTCAATAACGTTCCCCAGTTGTCATGCAACTTCTGTGCTGACACCCTGCTGGATACCCGAACCTTGTATCTTCTGGACGCACTACCAAACTCTGATATTGCACCAAGCGGCAACGCCCCGCTGTACGATTTCGCTCAGGCAGCAGAAGCAACACTCGGCAAGGAACTGGTGAAGGCTGGCAAGTAGGGCTTGCTTAAAACGTTCATCTAACCTGCAATCTAAATCGTAGGAGCATTCATGTCAGTCATCGCAGTGATTGGGGCGCAGTGGGGCGACGAGGGTAAGGGCAAGATTGTGGACCTGCTATCCGAGCAGGCGCGGGTGGTGGTGCGCTATCAGGGCGGCACCAACGCGGGCCATACCATCGTCAACGACCTTGGCACCTTCAAGATGCGGCTGATTCCCTCTGGTATCTTCAACCCTAAAGCGATTTGTCTCATCGGCAACGGGGTGGTGGTAGACCCCGGCGCGTTGCTGGCGGAGATGGACGAGCTAGAGCAACGCGGGGTCAGTTGCGCTCGCCTGTTCATCAGCGAACGCGCCCATGTGCTGATGCCCTACCACAAGCTGCTTGACCAGCTTGAGGAGCAGCAGCGCAGCGAGGGCGGAGTAGGGGTTGGCACCACGCGGCGGGGGATTGGCCCCACCTATCAGGACAAGGCCGCCCGCATCGGTATCCGCGTTGGCGACCTTGTGCGCGAGGAAGCGTTGCTCACCCGCCTATCGTTCGTGCTGAACCACAAGAACCAAATCCTCACCCGCATCTATGGGGCCAAGCCGCTCAGTCTGCACGAGGTGTATTTGCAGATGGTGGACTATGGGCATCGGCTGCGTAAGCACATCATTGACACCCAGCTAGTGCTGTATCGCGCGATTGACGAGCGTCACAATATCTTGCTCGAAGGGGCGCAGGGCGCGTTGCTCGACCTCGATTTCGGCACCTACCCCTACGTGACCTCATCGTCGCCCACCGCCGCGGGAGCCTGCCTCGGCAGCGGCATCCCACCGTCCGCGCTGGACAACGTGATTGGGGTGTACAAAGCCTATTGCACGCGGGTAGGCGAAGGGCCGTTCCCCACCGAGATGAATGGGGAGCAGGCCGATTATCTGCGCGGCATGGGCGGCGAGGGCCACCAAGAGTTCGGCACCGTCACTGGTAGACCGCGCCGGGTGGGCTGGTTCGACGCAGTGGCGGCCCGCTATGCGGCGCGGCTGAACGGCATCAGCGGCATCGTCGTCACCCGCCTTGACGCGCTGGATACCCTCCCCAGCCTGAAGATTTGCACCGGCTATCGGGTCAACGACACCGTGATTCAGCACATCCCCAGCGACATCAGCATCCTGCAACAAGTAGAGCCTATCTACGAGGAGCTACCCGGCTGGCAGACCTCCACCTCTGCCGCCCGCAGCTTCAACGACTTGCCAGATGCGGCGCGGGTATACGTGAAGCGGCTGGCCGCGCTGGCGGGGGCGCGGATAGACATGATTTCGGTCGGCCCCGCGCGAGAGCAGACCATCGTGATGAGCCGCCCCTTCGATGCCCTGCCCGCGATTGTGGGTCGCTATGTGGGCGCGGTCGGCGAACGCAACTGGGGGGAGAGCGAATAATGAGTTTTGAGGATGAGAGAATAAACATTTATGCTTAAATCATTGTTTGCTATCAGCAAGCAACGCTATCCCAGCGTTGCCAGAGTTGCGACTGTCTTTATCTTCATCGCCAGTTGGCTCACCATTTTGGTGACAGGCAACTCACGCCTGCCCTTGTATATCAATCTCTTTGGTTTCACCCCTTTCTGCATCCTCTGCTTCATCTTCGTTGCGCGTTATTACGTGCAATTTGTGTTGACCCTCTGCCTCTTCCACATCACCTTTATTACTTTTGCCTGTAGCTACTTCTACTTGCTTAACACCAGCGGCCTGTTCTTCGCTACCCTATTTGACATCGCCCTTGCCGGACTGCTGCTAGGTGGGGGGGGGGCGACCATAGTTACCAGCTACGAAATTGTCTTGCTGATTGCGGGTGAGTGGACAATTGCCAATCACATCTTCCGTGCGCCACCGCGCGTATATTCTGAACCAAGAGCGGCGGACTACGTTATTTACGTAATAGTAAGCATCTTGATAATTCTCTCTATTTATGTTGTAGTCTCATTCTTCTCGCGGGTGGTGCAAGATACGTTGAGCCGCCTCAGCCGCCGTAGCGACGAATTGGCCGAGGCACTGCAAACGGTAGAGCAGGGGCGTGAACTACAACGGCAAACTGGCAATCAGATTGTGGCGGTGATGGGGCAACTCAGCAGCGTGGCTCATGAGCAACTAAGCAGCGTACAGGAGCAAGCTGCCGCTCTTGCCCAAGTCTCCGCCACGATTGAGGAATTGTCGCAGACGGCCATGAATATCGCCGAAGCCGCTGGCACGGTCGAGCTTGCGGTCGAGGATGCGCTAGAGTCGGTCAGCACCTCGCAGGGGGCGGTTAACGATAGTCTAGGCGCTATGATTAGCATCAAGGCCCAAGTGCAGGAGATCGTCAATCGCACCCTTGCCCTGAACGAGCGCATCGGTCAAATCAATGATGTTAACGGCATCGTGGCTAATATTGCCGCCCAAACCCACTTGCTGGCCCTCAACGCGGCCATCGAAGCAGCGGGGGCGGGGCTGGAGGGGGAACGCTTCGCCACTGTTGCCACCGAGGTGAAGAAGCTGGCGGGCCGAGCGCAATCCGAGGCCACCCAGATTCGCACGCTGGTCAACGAATTGGGGCGGGCTAACTCCGCCTCGGTGATGTCC
>JBBSEE010000271.1:0-4847 GCA_038239995.1 Chloroflexia bacterium
CTGGGGTGGTCCATGGGCTGGTTGAAGGTGACGGCAATGGGGGCAACCGGCGGCACGTTGCTGGTGTCCACCGCCGGGCTGATGCCCAATACTACCGGCGCACCGCGATTGACCGACGGCGGATTGGTGTTGGTGGGTGGTAGGGGCGCACTGGTGTGAGTCGGGTTGCCCACCGCCGCGGTGGGGCTGGCGTTATTCTGGCTTACCGGCGTGGGGCTGCCCGCGCCTGCCACATTGTTGGACTTGCCCCCGCTGAGGGCGAAGTATAGGCCCAGCCCACCGCCGACCAGCACCAGTAGCAGGAGCGCGGCGATGATGATATTACGGCTGCCACCGGAGGGTGGCGGCGGGTCGCTGAGGCCAATCGCGGTGCGGGGTGGCATCGGTGGCTGGCCGCTAGCGGCGGGGTCGGTGGGGGGCGGATTGGCGGCAAGGTACTGCTGGGTGCGGTCGTCCTGCGGGCTGGCGGCGGTCATGGGGTTAATCCTCCTTGAACATAGTGCTGATTGGTGTAGGGGCGAATCGCATCCGCCCTGCCCAACGGCGTAACTTCTAAGATAGCGGATTAGCCCAGCCATCTTTGGCCGGGTATGCACTTACATAGACGTAATCGGCACCAAAAAGTTGCAAGATTGCAAGGTGATTTTTCGCCCAACCTTATTATAGCACACCAGCAAGCAGCCAATTAAACTCCACCAATAATCACGTAGGGACAGGTGACGCACGCCCTACCAAACTTTTTACCTACAATCCAAAATCTAAAATCTAAAATCCAAAATCGTATCATGCTACCCAAAACCAGTTGGCAAAGCGGATGAAGAAGAGGGCGAGCAGCATCAGGCTGAAGGTGAGCCAGACGAGGTGGAAGGTGCGCGACCGCGCCCCCGCCGCCCCCAGCAGCATGAAGGCGGGGAATAGCACGAGGACGAAGCGGCTGACCGAGAGCAACGGCTCGGCAGAGGCTGCGCTGCTGAGGGCGAACAGCACCCCGAAGTCGAGGTACAAGCAGTAGATAGCGGGCAGCACCCGCCACCCCAGCACCGCGAACAGCACGAACAAGATGGCGGCGGCGAGGTTGGTGAGGTTCATGTTCTCTGGCGCATACTGGAGCGGCTGATTTGCCACCGCCGTAAAGCCGCGCCATAGCGATTCCCATGGCAAGCTGAAGCGACGGAACCACAGGTTCTGACTGCTGAGGAAAGCGGCAGGGTCGCCGAAGCGGAGCAGTGCGTAAGCGGCCAGCCCGGCAAGAGCCAGCGGCGGCAGGGCGAGGGCTAGCCCATCCCACCGCCAGCCCCGCCCCGCCCGCGCCTGTCGCCAATACTCATAGAGCAAGGGGACGAATAGGGCGAGGCCGAAACTGCGGGTCAAGATTGCCAGCCCCGCTGCCACCCCCGCCATCCACCAATTCGCCCGCCGCGCCGCGTACAAAGACGACACCGCTAGCAGTAGGAACACCGCTTCGCTATAGGCGGCAAAGCAGAAGAAGGCAGTGGGGAAGGCGGCGAGGTAAAGCACCGCGTTGTCGGCGATTGCCGAGGTTTGAGGTTTGAGGTTTGAGGTTTGAGTTATTTGCTCTATCGTCGAGGTTTGAGGTTTGAGGTTTGAGGTTTGAGTTATTGGGTAATCGTCGGCTTCCGCTGTAGGGGCGTGATTTATCACGCCCGGTTGCCCCACTACATCGAACGCATCGCGGGTAGCGGCGTGGAGCAGAGCGAGGGCAAGGTAGAAGGCGATTGCGGAGATGAGCAGCGCGGCGACGATATAGCGGTAGGGGCCGAGCGGGAACAGGACCATGCCCAACCCCTTGACCAGTGCGGGATAGAGGGGATAGAACGCGCTGCTGCCGTCGCCGACGTAGCCGAGGTCGGCAATCTTCAGATACCATTGCCCATCCCAGCGCGTCCACACCCCCAGCAGACGGTCAGCCCAGCCGTACAGGTTCGCGCCATCGTAGCCCGCGGTGCCATGCGGCAAGTTGGAGATAGGGATGAGCAGGGCAGCCATCACTCCCAGTACGCCGAGGCCGAGCCGCACCGCCAGCCATACCCGCGCCGCCTGCGGATTGCGGATGATTGACGGCAGATTCTGGGTTATCAACTCAAACCTCAAACCTCAAACCTCAAACCTACTTCACCGGCGTGGGCGTAAGCAGCAGCCGCTGGGCCAGCAGGTCGAGGTCGGCACGGAGCGCATCCTGTTCGCGGCCATACGTCACCCAATCGGGCGGGGTCTTGGCGAGGGCGGCTTGGGCGGCGCGGTAGTGGTTCTGCGCGGCGACGATGAGTTGGTCGGTGGGCAAATTGGCATCGAGGTTGACCCCCGGTGTGCCTTGCGCGATAGGTGTCGGCAGGGTGGTGGTCGGTTGTGTCACCGGCGTGCCCGCAGTCGGCGTGGTGGACGGCGTGGTGCTACCCCCGCCACTCGCCAGACCCCCGCCATATGCGGCAATCTTGGCGAACAAGTTGTCCATCGCCGCTTGCAGGTTGTCGGCCACCGCCACTTGGGTGCCGCTGGCGACCAGCACTTTAGTTAGGTTAGGCTGCGCCCCGGTTTGGGTGGCCTGTACGTAGAGGGGCTGGACGTAGAGCAGCGACTGGCCGACGGGGATGACCAGCAGGTTGCCAAATATCACGTTGCTGCCCTGCTGGCCGAGCAGGGTGTGCAACTGGGAAATCTCCGCATCCTGATTGATGCGGGCACCCACCTGTTCCGGCCCATCCACCACCAAATCGCGGGGGAAGTTTATCACGCTTATCTTGCCATAGTCCGCGCCGTCGCTCTTGGCCGCCATCCATGCCACCATGTTGTTCTTGTTCTTGGGGGTGTAGGGCAGCATCAGCAGGAACTCCTCGCGCGGGTCGCCGGGGATACGCATGATAATGTAATACGCCTCCATGCGAGTGGATAGTTGACCGTTCGACTTGTTGCCGGTGGCGTTGACTTGGGTGTTGTTGCTCGATTCGTTGGGGATGTCCCATGCGTCGGCTTGGTTGTAGAACTCCACCGGGTCGGTCATGTGGTAGGTGCGATATAGCTCCGCTTGGGCGTTGAACATATATTCGGGGTAGCGCAGGTGAGCGCGAAGGTCGGCGGACATCGCGCTGGCGGGGGCAAACAGGCCGGGGAAGATGCTACGGTAGGTACGCAGCAGGGGGTCGGACTCGTCGAAGGCGTAGAAGGTCATGCTGCCATTGTAGGCATCAATCGTCACCTTCACCGAGTTGCGGATGTAGTTGAAGCTGACACTATCGTTGTTGGGGTCGGTGAAGGGGCGGCTGTAGGGGTAGCCGCTGCTGTACGTGTATGCGTCCTGTATCCACACCAGCCTGCCGTCCACTAGCGCGATGTAGGGGTCGCCATCGTAGAGCAGGAAGGGGGCGACCTTGTTCACCATGTGCTGAGTGTTCCGGTTGAAGATGATGCGGCTGTTGTCGTTGATGTAGCCGCTCAACAACAAGTTGCCGTCCCCGAAGTGGTAGGCGAACAAGGCCTTGGTGAAGAAGGAGTCGAGCCGCACCCCCGCGGTGCCGGTGTAGGTGCTGCGGGCATCGGCGTTGGAGGTGCGATAGTTGAACTCCTCTTGGCTAGTGCCGACGATGATGTAGTTGTTGCGGTCGTCATTTTGGCCGAAGTAAATCTCCGGGCGGGGGATGGCGATACCGACCGTGCTGGTGGGTGGCACCCCGCCCACGATGAAGTTGGGCTGGCCGCTGCTACCGATTTCGTTGACCGGGTTCATCGCAATGCCATAGCCGTGCGTATACTGCAAGCGTTGGTTTACCCACGAGCGGGCTTGGGCGGGCAGGTTGGCGGTGTTCAACTCGCGGGCCGATAGCATCACTTGGCGGTAGCGGCCATTGATGGTGTAGCGGTCAATGTCAATATCGCGGAAGTCGTAGTAGGTTTCCAGCGTCTGACGTTGGTTGTAGGTCTGGTTCAGGGGGCCGTAATCCCACAGCCGCACATTGCTCATCGTCTCTGGGCTGGCGGTGATGTCGGCGCGACTGAGGGGCTGGATGTTATAGGGGCGCACCTCGATGCTGTTCAGGTTGAAGGCGGCGCGGGTAGCGGTGATGTTGTTGGTGATATACGGTTGCTCCAACGATAGCTGGCTGGGATTGACCACAAAGTTTTGGATGATGCTGGGGTAGACGAGGCCGACAAGGATGGCGGCGAGTATCCACAAGCCTACCGCCCCCACCAGCAGCCTAATCGTGCGGAAGCGGATGTTTAGCAGCAGCAACACCGCGCTAAGGGAGGCGACCACTAGCAGTATCCAGTTGCCCACCAGCCGCGCGTTCACATCGGTGTAGTCCGCGCCGAACAGCACCTGATGGTCGGAGTAAAGCAGGTTGAACTGGTCCAGCCGATAGCCGACCGCAAACAGGGCGAGGTAGATAGCGGCCAGCACGCTGAGGTGAACCCGCATCGCGGGGGGGACGCTGAAAGGGATGGTCACAGGTTCACGCCCGCCGAGGATGCTGGGCAGATTGATGGTCATCCCGCCCCCTTCGGACAGCCGCGACCCGCTGATGTAGACGGCGGCCACCACCACGATGGTGAAGAATATCAGGGTGGTCAGCCAACTGCGAAGCGCGTCGTAGAAAGGTAGGCTGAACATATAGAAGCCGATGTCTTCGTTGAAGACGGGGTCAGGGCTGCCGAAGCTGCTGCCGTTGAGGAAGCGCAGCACCGTCTCCCAACGCCCCGACGCGCTCAGGCCGAAGAAGATGCCCAGCACGATACCGACCGCCCAGAGGATGAGGCGGAACTGGCCGGGCGAGATGGTCAGTTGTTGCCCCTCGAACAATTGGCGGGGGGTGATGTTGCGGCGGGCAATGAGC
>JBBSEE010000272.1:0-4836 GCA_038239995.1 Chloroflexia bacterium
GAATTGCTGCACAGACTCCTCAGTTTTGGGTGAGTAATGCGGTCAATTAGCGTTGATATAGGGTGGCATCTCTCCCCCAAACCCCCGCTGGGGGCTTATTGTTTATCGCGGGGCGGTTCTTTTTAACTCATGGCTGACCCTAACCTGCTTCGGGTCGGTCTTCGAGCATGGTATCCAGCTTCTGGGCGGCGCGGGCGCGGAAGTCTACGGTGACAATGTTGCTGCGGCGGCCCTCGTCGCGCACGGTGCGGGTGGCGGATTGGCTGAGGACGCGGGCGATGATATTCGCCGCCTCCTTGCTCCAGAAGTTGACCAAGCCGGTGTTCGCGTTCTGGTGGTAGAGGGTCATCAATATCGCATACTTGCCCACCGGCGATAGACAGGCGTTCACATTCGCGCCCCGATACACCAGCGTGCTGGTCTTGCTCTCGCCGAGGCTGCGGCCCAGTTCCTGCCACGAGGTGAAGATACCGGCGGCAAGGGCGAATAGGGAGGGATAGTTCTGGTGTACCTTCTGCCCCCACCGCGCGATGATGCCGCCATCGCCGCCAATCAAGCACACCTCGCTGGCCTCGCTGCGGTTGAGCAGCACCTCTAGCACCTGCTCGATGCGGGCCAACTCCTGCGCGTCCATCACCATCACCGACGGTTGGGGTTGGTCGCCATTGCGCCGCTCTAGGCTCTCCTCGTCGCGCTCCACCTCGCGGTAGACATTCGCCAACATCGGCTCGGTCAGCGAACTTAGCTGCTCATCGGCGGCCAGTCCCCGCTTTACCACTAGCCCCGCGGCCAGCAGGTCGGCCACCACTTGGCAAACGTGGTCGGGGTCGAAGCCGGTGCGTTCGGCGATTTGCCCCACCGTGCTGCGCCCGTCCACCGCGCTGAGTATCGCCCACTCGTGGCTCTGCACCGTCACCTTTTCGCCGGTGATGGTCTGCTGGCTGCGGGGGGCAAGGGCCAGCACCTCGCCGAGCATCGCCTCGCGGTCAAAAGAGGGGTCTACATCATCGAGCAGGCTAATCTGCCCGCTAATCACCTCGTCCACATCCATGGCGGCATCGGGCAACGCGCCATGCACTGGCGGCTCGAAATCGAAGCGGAAACGACCCCGCTGCCACATCATCAGCCGCGACAGTATCTCCATGATTTGCACCTGCACCGCCATGGTCAGGTCGTGGACGGTGATGAGCTTCATCTCCAGCAGCAGGCTGCCCAGCCGCTTACCCTGCTGGCTCTGCCGCTGTATATAGTTGGCCTTCTCCAACTGGGCGCGACTGAGCCGATGGGTGCGTACCAGTATCTCGCCGATGCGGTCGCCGCCCAGCGTGGACTCGGCGTGGATAATCTTGCCATTGAGGAAGGAGACCAACGCCTTGTTCGCGGCATCGTGGATCATCAGGTTGCCGGTCATCCCTGCGGTGCCAATGGTTTGCAGCAGGGCGACGATGTTGAACTCTTCCAATGTGCCTTCTAGTGCCAAATTGTGCCGTCCTCACCAGTTCGCTACTCGCTTACCAAAGTTAGCAACATTTGCCTAAGTATACCATACGTCTGCAATATGTGTGGGGACGTATCTGGACCCACCGCTGGGCGAGTGTTGCCAAGTTTACACCGCCTCTGTTAAGCGCGATACACCGCCCCGCCCGCGCTGGCAGTATCATAGGTTTAGTAATTACGGCGCAATTGCCATCTAAGCATCAGGCTTTCGCCAGTCAGAAAGAAAGGAACACTGCAATGTTTAAGCACTTCACCAAACTGAGCCGCACCCTCGCGGCCATCACCCTGCTGGGTATGGTCCTGTCAATGACCGGGGTCGCCAGCGCATCCCCCAATCCGGTTGTTACCGAGGCGCACAAGCACGTCAGCCTTGCCGCGCATGGTTACGCCAACCTTACCGCCACCTGTCCAGCGGGCAGCGTGGTCACTGGCGGCGGCTGGCAGGTTGACACTAGCAAGGTGCATATCCTCGCCAGTATGCAGGATAATAACGGCTGGATGATTTCGGTCAGCAACACCAGCAACAGTGCGACCGGGGTTGATGGCTACGCTGAGTGTCTGTCGGGTATCAGCGGGGCCGGGTCGGTCTCGCAGGGTAACACCATCTACGTGAACGCGCACAGCAATGCTTACCCCAATCCCCAGTGCAGTCAAGGGGTCGCCACCGATGGTGGCTTCGGCTCCAGTGCCAGCATCAGTGTGAACGCATCCGAGCCAGCTTACCCTTCGGGTTGGATTGTCATCGCTCTGAACAACAGCAACTCTACCCTGACGCTGGCTAACACCGTAACCTGCCTGACCGGCACCAACGCGACGATTTCAGTGGTGCATAAGTCCGCAGTTATCCACCCCGGCCAAATCATGGGCGCGACCGCGACTTGCCCTGCTGGCAGTGTGGTAGTCGGTGGCGGCTGGGGCGGCGACCACAACGTACACCCCATGCTGATGAACAAGACTAATAACAACGCATGGACGGTTTGGTCGGAGAACACCAGCAACGTAGACGCTAACTTCACCACCTCGGCTAGCTGCGCTAAGTTCCACTAATCATCGCCTTTAATTTGACAACTAGGCGGCCCGCTGGGGCCGCCTTTTTGCGGGCTGTAGGTAATTGACGCGGGGTGTATAATAGAGGATGTACCACCTTGTTACCGCAGTGGATGGGTATGGACAAAAGTAAAAAAGGTTACATCCTCAGTGTAAACCGTTTGACAGCCCCTACGGAAGTGGTAAGGTATAATCCGCTTGCTTGGGTCAACAAGCATTGCCTTGCGACGTTCTGATTTTCACCTCTCATATCCCCGAAAGGAGCAATACCCCCATGCACTCCCGTTATCACACCCTCGGTCGGATGCTCGCCTTGATGGCGATGCTGGCTCTGGTGTTCAGCTTCGGTGGCAACGCTAAGGCGGATGCTAGCAGCCGCTACTTTGGCGAAACCGGCCACACCGTCACCCAACCCTTCCTCACCTACTGGAACACGCACGGTGCGCTGGCCCAGCAGGGTTATCCGATTACCGACGACTACCAAGAGGTCAACGCCGACGATGGCAACACCTATCGCACTCAATACTTCGAGCGGGCGCGGTTCGAGTATCACCCCGAACAGACCGACCCCACCTATCAAGTGCTGCTTGGCCTGCTCGGTGTCGAGTCGTTCCATGCCAAGTATCCTGCTGGCCTGCCTAGCGGCACCGCAGAGCAAATCGTGCCCGGTGGCGGCAGCTTCCACTTCAACGAAACCGGCTACAACGTGACCGGCCTGTTCCTCAGCTACTGGCAGACGCATGGTGCCCTCGCGCAGCAGGGCTACCCCATCACCCCCGCCTACCTGGAGACTAACGACGCCGATGGCAACATCTACGTCACCCAATACTTCCAGCGGGCGCGTTTCGAGTATCATCCTGAGCAGAACGACCCCCAGTACAAGGTGCTGCTCGGCCTCGTTGGCAACGAGGTTTACCACCGGCGGCACAGCGGCAGCATCACCCCCACCCCCACCCACCCGCCCCGCGCCCCCCCCGCCACCCCCACCCCAAACCCCGTGTTTATAACCCAGCCCCCGCAGGGTTCGCCCGCGGACGGCACCCTGTTCCACAACTATCCCCGCAGCGCGACCTTCACGTGGAACCCGATTACGTGGGGCGGCGGCGCGGTAACGTACAACATTGACATTGACTACTACGACACCGACTGGCACAACTTCCACACCCAAACCGGCATCGCGGGGACTAGCTACTATATGCCCGCCTTCATCGGCGACAATCAGGGCCGCTGGCGGGTATGGGCGACCACCCCGCAGGGCGACAGTGCCCGCAGCGGTTGGTGGACCTTCAGCTTCAGCACCGCCGCCCCCACCGCCACCCCCACCAACACGCCGCTGCCGACTAGCCACACCGTGACCCAAGTGGTCCAGCAGGTCAGCGTCGGGGCCCACACCTACGGTTCGATTGTGGCAAACTGCCCCAGCGGGGCTTATGTGACCGGCGGCGGTTGGGCCAGCAACACCAGCCTTGATGTCTATAACTCTTCGATGTCCGGCAACGGATGGCAGGTCTACGCCACCAACACCACGGGCAGCCCCCAGTTGCTCAACTCCTACGCGGTGTGTATGTCCGGCCTGACCACCGCCCCCACTGAAGTAAGCACCCAGATTTCCATCGCGGCGGGGGCGCACAACGGCGGCAGCAAGGCTTGCGCCGCGGGTCAACACCTCACCGGCGGCGGCTTCGCCAAGAACACCGGCGAACTTATCTACAACGAATCGCCCAGCGGCAACGGCTGGTCAGCCTACGCCTACAACACCACTGCTGGCAGCCTACTGCTCAACATCTATGCGGTCTGTTATGCGGGGACAATGGACAGCAATGTCCAATCCACCCAAATCAGCGTGCCCAACGGCGGCATCGGGCACGGCACTGCAAGCTGCGCCTCCGACCACCTAGCAACTGGCGGCGGCTTTGCGATGAACGATGGGATGCTTGCCTACACCACCGACCGCAACGGCAATGGCTGGGAGGTTTATGCCAACAACAGCAGCGGCTCTAGCACCCTGCTCAACACCTACGCGGTCTGCGTCAACGTGCCGTTACGCTCGAACCACCATCATCTACCCCCATCTAGCCACGGGCAGCCCCTCAAGGGTTGCCCGTTTTCTTATGCTGTGTGTAACCTTGTATCCAGCTATTCGTTCTATCTAATAGGCAACCGCATTAACCGATTACCTATATCCACTTTGAACCCTACCTAAATGTAACCCGAGGAGGATTGCGATGTCATACCTTAATCTCAAGCTGGGACGGTGGCTGGCACTGGTGGCGATGCTGGCTTTGTTGTTGC